>JAYEOJ010000001.1:0-6373 GCA_034722835.1 Bacteroidota bacterium
TGAAGATGATAAGATCGACATCACCTATACGGAACAGACCATCGGGATTCCTTTAACTATCTATTTCCGTCCCTATGAATGGGGTGCCAATACACTGCTTATCACCGGTTCCCTGAAAACAATGTATGTTGCCAGCCTGAAGGAGACTTCGGAAGAGTATGGCGAAATTGTCCTGAAGGGAACAGATCTGAACACCAGGATAAAAACCGGTGTAGGGATAGGTGTTGGCTATCAGCGACAGCTGGACAAGCACATGTTCTTGAATCTTATCCCATCTTACAATCTTGATCTACGGGGAGACCAGGCCTTCACCTCCGTTACTCTTACCCTGGAAATGATTTTCGGAGTCTATTGATCCGTAGCCACGGGAAAGCACATAATCTGCTGACTTCTCAATTCCTTCCTCAACATTTTTGACTGTCCTCCGGTAATACGGTCCAGTTCCTCCCAAAACCGTATACTATGATCAGGGAATTTGGTATGCACCAGTTCGTGCAGGATGACATAATCGGAGAGATGCTCCGGCAGCATCACCAGCCAGCTGTTCAGATTAATGCTTTTCCGGGGTGTACAACTGCCCCACCGGGTACGCATCTTTCTTATTTTCAGGCCTGTGATCTTATATCCAAATTGTTCGGACAATTCTTTAACCCTGCCAGGCAAATACAGCAAAGCCTCTTTTTGCATCATGTTCCAGATGACAGCCTCAATGGTATCATCGTCATGATGCAGGTGCACCGTATAGCTCTTCCCCCTGATCTGAACGGATCCTCCTTCGGGCGGCAAACTTTGTCCGCAATCTCTTCGATTTAAACTATTTAAGCTCTTCTGGACCCATTGTTGCTTTGACAGGAAAAAACGTTCTGCCTGCCTTTGACTTACCAGACGGGGCATGGTAACTCTGATCTCCCCCTGCTGGTTTATGCGAATGGAAAGTCTCCTGGCCCTGTTGTTCCGGATATAGGATACAACACCAAGTCCCTTATAATGCAATATATTTTGACTTTTTTGCACTCAGATTAAACTGTTTACTATAACTTTAATGACTTTTAAAAAACTCATATAATGATTCGTAAATCAATCATCTTCTCCTTATTGCTGTTTGGAACGGGATTTTTCCTGGCTGCCCAACAGCCCTGGTCGCTGGAGGATTGCATTCAGCATGCCATGGAGAACAACATTCAGATCAAACAAACTGTTCTGAATACCGAATATAACGAAAACCTTCTGAAGCAATCCAAGCTGGGACAGATTCCCAGTTTGAGCGGAAGCGGAAACTACAGCTATTCATGGGGGCGTGCCCTTGACCAGACCACCTACCGTTATACAGATGAGCAGATTAACTCTGTTAATCTTGGTCTGACTTCCTATACAAATCTGTTTAATGGTCTGCAGGTGCGAAATACCATCCAGCAAAATGAGTTGAACCTGATGGCCAGTTACGAAGATGTTCAGAAGGTGAAGAATGATATCACCCTGAATATTGCTGCAGCCTACCTGTCCATTATGTTCAACCGGGAACTCCTGGCTGTCACTGAAATCCAGCTGGAGACTACCGGGCAGCAGGTGGAGCGGACAAAAAAGATGGTAGATGCGGGGAAACTGGCCAGGGGAAACTTCCTGGAATTGCAGGCCCAGTATGCATCTGAAGAGCTTAATCTTGTAAATGCTGAAAACCAGCTTGCCATCTCTCTGCTGAATCTGCAACAGATCCTGGACCTCCCCATCGATTCTGCATTTGATGTGATCATTCCTGAACTTGCCGATCCGGATGTGGATCCCCTGCTGGTCAATGCCATGGAGGTCTACCGGGTGGCTGAACAACTTATGCCGGAAATTAAAGGTGCCGTGCTGAATCTTGAAAGCACCGAAAAAGGAGTGGCCATTGCCAAAGGCGGACGCTCCCCCCAGCTTTACCTTTCGGCCAATGTCAACACCGGTTACTCCGATATCAGGGAACAGGTGGTAAGCGTAAGTGAGCCCATGCAAATACCCATAGGTGTAACAGAGGGCGGAGAAACTGTGTATTCCATGAATGCGCAGGAAATTCCGGAATTTGGAGCATACCCCTTCGGCGATCAGCTGCGTGACAACAGGTATACCGGGGTGGGGCTCGGACTATCCATACCCATTTTCAATGGCTGGCAGGTCAATACGAGCATTGCCAATGCCCGGATCATGAATGAGAATGCCAAGCTGGAACTTCAAAGTCAGAAACTCACCCTTTATGCAACCATCCAGCAGGCCTATGCAGATGCGGTGGCGTCATTGAAAAAGTTTAATGCTACCAAGCAGGCGCTTACATCCATGGAAGAATCATTCAAATACACCGAGAAAAAATTCGAGGTCGGACTGGTAAACACGGTGGACTACAATGTGTCCAAGAATCAGCTGACTTCAACGCAGTCTGACCTGCTTCAGGCCAAATACGATTTTATTTTCAAAACAAACGTTCTCAACTTTTATCAGGGAATACCCATCACACTTTAATATTGCAAATCAATGAAATCAAGAAAGAGATTATTTCTCATCATAGGAATCTCAGCAGTAGTGCTCCTCATTGTACTGGCCATTGGCAAAAAACAAGGCTGGTTCGGAAGTGAGGGATTCCTCAAGGTTGCCGTTGAATCTGGCATCGAGAGGGAAATCGTTGAAGTGATCACTGCCAACGGGAAAATCCAGCCCGAAACAGAGGTGATTATTTCTCCGGACGTTTCAGGCGAAATTGTAGACCTTGTTGTTAAAGAAGGGGACGAAGTAAGAAAAGGGCAATACCTGCTTAAAATCAAGCCGGAAGCCTACCAGATGGCACGAAACAGGGCCGAAGCCTCTCTGAACAGTGCCAGGGCACGGCAAAAACAGGCTGAAGCCCAGTTGGAGATGGCCAATCTTGACTTCAAACGGAACAAACAGCTTTACGAAGACGATGCCATTTCGACCGCGGAGTACGAACAATATCTTACCTCTTACAATACATCCCTTGCAGAAAAGGAAGCATCTGAGTTTTCCGTTCAGAGTGCCCAGGCCACCCTGGATGAAGCGGATGAAAGTCTGACCAAGACTTCCATTTATGCTCCCATGGCCGGGACCGTATCGAGCCTCTCTGTTGAGCTGGGAGAAAGAGTAGTGGGAACATCCATGATGTCGGGAACAGAAATGCTGCGTATTGCGGACCTGAACCGGATGGAAGTGGAAGTGGAAGTGAATGAAAATGACATTGTCCGCGTTACCAACCGCGACACCGCCCTGATTGAAGTAGACGCCTATCCCGATACCAGGTTCAAGGGTGTGGTATCCGAGATCCCGGTCTCCGCCAATACCACCGGGGTAACAACCGACCAGGTGACCAATTTTATGGTGAAGATCCTGCTTCTGGCTGAGTCTTACGAGGATAAAATTTCCGATTCCAATCCCTATCCTCTGCGCCCGGGCATGTCGGCCACAGCTGATATCCAGACGGATCGCCGTACAGGCATCTATTCAATTCCCATCCAGGCAGTTACCACAAGGATGGACACCACTGGCAGAGCCACCATAACAGAAGATCAGCAGATTGGCTCGGTGAGCTCAGATGGAACGGTCAGCAACGTTACCCTGCCTTCCGAAGAGCAGGCAAGCAGTGATGAGCCCAAGGTTGTGGTATTTATCGTATCGGAAGGGAAATCGTGGATGAAGAAGGTTAAGACAGGAATCCAGGACAACAACTATATTGAAATTACAGAAGGGCTTGATCCTGATGCTGAAATCATTGTAGCTCCTTATTCTGCCATTTCCAGGCAGCTGAAGAATGATCTGCCAGTGGAGGTAGTCAGCGAAGAGGAACTGTTTGCAGGTGATAAAAAGAGAAATGACTAAGAGCGGATGACAGGTCCCCTTATCTTACATATTGAGACTGCTACCGATATCTGTTCGGTTGCGCTTTCGGAAGGGGACCGGCAACTTTCACTCATTGAGAGTGGCCTCGAGCGTTCGCATGCAAAGCTTTTAAACACCTTTATCCGACAGGCCGCAGAACAGGCCGGCAAAGCTCTTAAAGAGCTCAACGGAGTGGCAGTAAGCAAAGGCCCGGGCTCCTACACAGGTTTGAGAATTGGGGTTTCAACGGCCAAAGGCCTTGCCTATGCCCTTGAAATCCCACTGCTCGCTTCGGGTACGCTGGAAAATATGGCCGGCGGTGCAGAATCCAATGCTGAAGTGGCGGAGCTAATATCCAGGCACAGGGATAATCTGCTGCTCTGTCCCATGCTCGACGCCAGAAGAATGGAGGTGTATGCCGGATTCTATACGGTGGAAAAGAACCTGTTCAGAGAGGTGAGTGCCGATGTGATCGATCAAGGGAGCTATCAGGAAATCCTGAAATCACATCCTGTCTGCTTCTTCGGAAACGGAGCTGAAAAATGCAGTCCGGTTCTGAATCACCCAAATGCCCATTTTATCGATGGAATTAATCCCTCGGCAGGAACGATGATCCCCTCGATACTCAATAAATATCAGAAGAAACAGTTTGAGGATGTGGCTTATTTCGAACCCTTTTATCTGAAGGACTTCATAGCTACAGTACCGAAAAAAAAGGTGCTGTAGCCAGAACCGCATTCAAACAATATATTGATATATTTACATTCTAAACAGACCATATGGCTTCGACATCAGATTTTAGAAATGGATTATGCCTTGAATTCAATAACGACCTCTATACCATTGTTCAATTTCAACATGTAAAGCCCGGAAAGGGCTCTGCATTTGTAAGGACAAAGCTAAAGAGCCTGACCTCGGGCAAGGTAATTGAGAATACCTTTTCTGCAGGAGTAAAAGTAAATACAGCCCGGGTGGAAAGAAGACCTTACCAATACCTCTATACTGACGACATGGGTGTAAATTTCATGCACCTGGAGACTTTCGAACAGATCACCATCCAATCTGAAATGATTGAAAATTCTGACTTGATGAAAGAGGGCCAATCGGTGGAAATAGTGGTGCATGCCGATACTGAAACTCCACTTACAGTGGATCTTCCTCCATTCGTTGAACTCCAGATAAGCTACACAGAACCCGGTGAAAAAGGGAATACAGCTTCTACTTCGGCCCAGAAACCGGCTGAACTGGAAACCGGGGCCAAAATCATGGTCCCCCTGTTTATCGATACCGGTGAGATGATCAAAGTTGATACACGGGACCGATCCTATGCTGAACGGGTGAAAAAATAGGTAAAACAGTTTTATGGGAAAATTTTCCGATAACCGGCTCAAACTATCCACATTCAAGTTGAATGCATTGCTGGATATTACACTGGCAATTAATGATAATGTTTCGACCAGTGAACTGATCCGCCGGTATGAGAAGATGCTTACCGACGACCTGGATATCGGAAAGGTCATTGTTCTGAAATTCTCTGATAAGTGGGAATGCTTACTCAACTCGGGCTTCGGAAACAAATTTTTTAAGAAAGTGGATGTGGAACGGGATCTCCTCCCTTTTGAAGAGATTTCTTTTATTACATCGGAACCACAACACTTCCCCGAATTGGTGGATATTGTTATTCCAGTATCTCACAAGGACCAGGCAATTGCTTTTGTGTTAATTGGTGACATAGAGGAAGAGGGCGAAGGAGTCAGTCCCATTATCAAGCACCTGCGTTTTATTCAGACACTTTCAAACATTATCGTAGTTGCCATTGAGAACAAGAGGCTGTTCCAGGAAACCCTTCGCCAGGAGGCATTAAAACGGGAAATGGAACTGGCCAGCAAAATGCAAACCATGCTGATCCCTGAGGAAGAGAAGCTGCCTTCCAATGAACATATCAGCATTAAAGCTTTTTACCATCCTCACTTCGAGGTTGGCGGGGACTACTATGATGTGATTCAGCTCAGCAAGAATGAGGTGGGTTTCTGCATTGCAGATGTATCCGGGAAGGGAATCTCAGCAGCCATCCTGATGTCGAATTTCCAGGCCAATGTACGTGCTTTATTTACTGTAAGCCAGGGCCTTACAGATACGCTACACCGTCTGAATTCAAGTGTGATGAACAGTGCTAAAGGAGAGAAATTTATCACCCTCTTCATTGCCAGGTACCACTTTCAAACCCGTGAATTAACCTACGTAAATGCAGGGCACAATCCACCACTGCTCTATGAACCCGGGTCAAAGAAACTGGCTCAGCTTGCAAGTGGTTGCGTGGGGATGGGTATGCTGGACGACCTTCCCTTTGTAAACGAGGCCGTGCTCACCCTGAATGAACCGGCCAAGCTGTTCTGTTATACCGATGGCCTGGTGGAGGTAATTCAGGATTCAGGTGTGGAGTTTGGAACAGACAAGCTTGAAAAAGAGCTTACCAATAACAGATCCCTGGAAGAAAATATCCAGACCATTATTGAAA
>JAYEOJ010000002.1:0-6356 GCA_034722835.1 Bacteroidota bacterium
GCGGAATTGGAGCTGAACTTTCTTGCTTTCTCAATGGCCTTTCGCAATCGCTCCTCTTCAATGGGCTTCAGGAGATAATCAACTCCGTTTGTATTGAATGCTTCGATGGCATAGGTGTCATAGGCGGTGGTAAAAATAATGGGACATTCAACACTGACTTTGGAGAAAACTTCAAAGCTGGTGCCATCGGCCAGCTGCACATCCGAAAAAATGAGATCCAGAGCAGGGTCTTGCTCCAGGTAAGCAATGGCTTCCCTGACCGTTTCAAAACTTTCTATTATATCCATATCGGATACAACCCGTCCTATGAGCCTTTTCAGGTGATTCGCAGCCCTGTTTTCATCCTCAAGAATAATTGCCTTCATCCTGTTTCCAGTTTTAAAACGGGCACTTCAACAGCAAACGAATGTTCTGTCTGTGAAATAATAATCTCCTTATCAGTAAAGTATCTGAACTGTTGTCTGATGTTGGACAAACCTGTTTTTCTTGAATCAATCTCCTCAGGTTTAGCTTGCAGATTGTTTTCCACTTTCAAATACTCCTCCCTGCGAAGGATTTGAACGCTAAGAGGCTGTAGTGCAGAAATTTCGTTGTGCTTTACGCAATTTTCAATCAGAAGCTGAAGGGTCATGGGCACAATCATTTCGTGCTCCCTGGCTTCGAAGTCCAGCACAATGGAAAGTTTGTCCTCGAACCTTGTTTGCAAAAGATAGCTGTAAGCTTCTACAAACTCCAGTTCCTCTTTGATGGGCACCAGCTCCTTATCCCTGCTGTCCAGAACATAACGGAAAAGCTGGCTAAGCTGTCGGATGAAGTCGGTGGCTTTTTCCTGATCTTCGTATACCAGATCACTCAGCACATTAAAACTATTGAAGAGAAAATGCGGATTGATCTGGTTTTGAAGCGCTTCATATTTATACATCAGCATTTCGGCCTTGAACTTCTCAGCATCCACAAGGGATTTCTTCCAGTACTGAAAAAAAGCCACTGCCACAAAAATCAGGGATATGATGAAGGATATTAGAATTGCAACATAACTCGATCGAAGTCCCCACGATACAGGATTATCAGGCAAGGATCCTGTTACCAGCTTGTACATAATCATCTGTACTGCCAGGTAAGCAGTTGCCGAATAGGCGATAAGGGCAAGGCTCCCGTAGATGGCCCTTTTTACAAGGTGATCCTGCCAGCTGTATTTCTTATCCAGCAGACCGTAGATGTAGCTGTTACCAAGCCATTGTGTGGCGCAGATGACCACGGCCCAGGCATAGCTTAGCATGAATTCCCCGAAATCTTCATAATTCCTAAAAAAGACCAGGGTAATCAGTAAAGCCAGACCAAGTATTCCTGCCAGGATGATCAGGTGATAAGACCAGCGACTGTTTTTGCAATTAGAGTCATTCATTGTATACACAAAATACAGGTTTTGTCCTGATTATTCACCACAACTGTGGACAATTCCTTCTATTTCTTCTTTTCCCCAGCTGGGATGAATGGGTGATTTCAATTCATATGCATCCCAGTTTTGCAACAACTCGGTTGCCTGTTCACAGTACGGTGCAATGTCTTCACCAAAATACGAGGCGGTTCCCATTTCATTGGATATGCGAAGGAATAAGGCGCGTGGATTATTGGGTTCAATGACCAGTGCTTTTGCTATGGCTGCGTGAATAAGAGGAGTGGTACTCATGGCTCTCTGAGGTGGATTCACCACCAGGCTCCCGGTGTAGTGAAAGGCCGTCATAACCTGGACCTCAGCTTCGTTCGGGGCAAGTTCTGTCATGCTTTCGATAAGCGTGGAGGCTTTATCCAGATAGCTGTCCTTCTCCAGGGCTGTTAAGTCTCCCATGAAGCTGATCAGGACATAGCAATGCGCTTCATAGTAGAGCGGCAACCATTCCTCTTTTTCCACATTGGCGATGACCCGGAACTTGTTGGCCAGGTTCTGGTAATCCTCCACAGAACTGCAGGTACTGAATTCACTGAGGGTCTCCCCCATTTTCTGATAGTACTTTTCGTCTACACCCATGGCAACTGTAGCTATGAGCATGGCGCATACAAATAGTGTTGTCTTTTTCATGATCTTTGTTTTTAGTTGATTTTATCAAGTTGATTAATGCTTTTGTCTTTTGAGAGGGTAATAAAACATCCCACCAGAAACCAGCGTTTTGCTCCCGGCAGAATAGGTTTGCTGTTATAAATACCATCGGGCCCCGGGGATGAGACATAGCTTTGGCCATATTGCTGATCATACCCCAGAATGTTGGATACAGTGAAATACAGGATCACATTTTGCTTGAGCAGCAGGCTCCAGTTCATATTCAGAGAATGATAAGCTTTGGTCAGCTCTCCGTTAAATTCCTGTGAATTTGGATTGTTGTAATAGCGGGGTGATGAATAATGGTAGCTGCTTCCCAACATGGATCTCAGACCTTCGATCCAATGCTTATAAACCAGGGACAGGTTATGTTTGCTGGAGAAATTGGGTATGGCTTGTTCCGGATAATCCAGGTAGTCCCGAAGCGACTCAATGTAGGAATAGGAGATCCAGTATTCACCGTTCTTGATGCTCTTCTTATCCCTCCAGAACAGATCAAGTCCGTAGGCATATCCGTCACCTGTGTTGTTAATAAAGGAGTATTCCTGCTCCTCGCTCCATCCATACTTCACCAGGTTCTTGTAATTCTTGAAATAGAGTTCGGTACGCAGCATTTTCTGGTCCTTGTTATACAGGAAATTAAGAGTGATATGATCGGCACGCTCAAATTCCAGTTCAGGGGTATAAAGCAGGTATTCATCATCCGGATCCTGGAAGAACCAGCCGTAGGCCAGAGAGACCTGTCCTGTCTTACCCAGTTTGCAGGCGGTGGATATCCTAGGTGCCAGGGAGGAGCGCTTCAGGTAATCCGAGTATTCGAATCTAACACCGGCACGGGTGATGAATCTGGAGGAGGCATACAATTCACTCTCTATGAAGCCCGTGAGGGTATTGTTCACATAGTTGGTCTGGCTACTTGTCTCCGCTCCGGGAAACTCCATACCATAAGATTTGTAATACCATTCCGTTCCGGCCAGGATTTTAATCCGGTCACTGATTCTGTGTTTCAGGGTAAGCTTGGCGTGAGTTCCCTGAAGAGCTTCATTGATCTTCATGCTGTCTATGGCCATCTTATCCATGTTGTTCGCATAGGAAAAACCTGTACTCAGAATCCAATCCTCTCGTATCTCCCCTATCCAGGAAGCATTGAGGAAGTAATTGTCATTGACCAGATTGTACCTTATTGTGCTCCCTGGATGATTCAGGTTCTCTTCAATGCTTGTAAGCCTGGAGCGGTTGATAGTCGTGTAGAATTTAAGCAGTCCCGATTTTCCGGTTTTCAACCTGAAACTCAGATCACCGGCAAGCGATTGGGGTTCTTTATCCCAGGTGGTATACTGGGGAACGACTTTCATGTAAGGAGTCAGGTTGTAATAGGAAAGGGCTGTAGAGACCGAAGCTTTATCCCAGCTCTTGATCCCGCCCAGCTCAGCTCCTACGGTTAACAGGGAGATGTTTAACTGGTCTTCCACCGGCATGGCATTGGTCTGGAGGGAGAGAACAGAGGAAAGTGCCTGTCCGAATTCAGCTGAATATCCTCCGGTGCTGAACATCATCCCGCTGAACATAAAGGGGCTGAAACGTCCTCTTACCGAGGTGTTGGGCGAAGAGGAACTGTATGGAACATAGACCAGGGTGCCATCTATGAAGGTTTTAGATTCCCGGCTGTCACCCCCCTTTACAAAGAGCCTTCCCGATTCTCCCACGGTAGTGGTTCCAGGCAATGCCTGGAGGGCCCCGTAAACATCTCCGGATGATCCGTCGGTGGTTACCATGTCGATGGAGCTGAGTGCGATAGATTTCTTTTTGTCTCCTGCCTCGAAGGTACCCGCAGTGATGGTCACCGCGGTAAGTTCATTGAGCTCCTCCTTTAAGGTGATTTGAGAAAGATCGATGGTCCTGCCCTCAAGAACCATGGTAAGTTGGAATCCTTTAAACCCAATAAATTCGATATTAAGAACCTGCTCTCCTGTTTCGGATGACTCCAGAATAAACTTTCCCTCCAGGTTGCTGGTGGTCCCGTCGTAGGTGCCTTCAAGGTATATATTGGCCCCCGTCAGGCCTTCACCATTGGCATCTGTGACCTGACCAGTGATGCGGGTCTGGGCCATCAGGCTGATCTGGGTAAGAGTTAGCAGAAATAGAAGTATATGATGTTTCATGATCTTTAATTCGCAGTGTCTGACAATGATTACACTGCAAATCTGACTCACTTTAACATCAAAGAGAAAAAAGAGTTACCGAATTGTCGGTTTTGACTACCGAAATGTATTTTTAAAGAGCCCTGACTGCTTCCACCCCTTCAATCGTCAGGGGAAGTGCCTTTCCGAGGCGCCGGGCACCATCTTCTGTGATCAGGAAATCTTCTTCGTTTCGAAGACCACTGAAGCTTCTGAATTTCTCTATTTCGGTGTAGTTAAGAAATTGGTCCAGGTGATTTTCGGATTTCCAGTAATCAATCAGGTCCGGGATAAAATAGATGCCCGGTTCAATGGTCAGCACATAACCTGGTTTCAGGTCTTTGCCCAGCCGCAGGGACTTTAGTCCGAACTGGGTGGATTTGGGTACACCATCATAGCCGACCCATTGTTCACCCAGGTTTTCCATATCGTGTACGTCCAGTCCCATCATATGTCCGGTACCACAGGGAAAAAACAAGGCATGGGCCCCGGCCTCCACAGCCTCCTCAGTATCCCCTTTTGTAAGACTAAAAGCTTTGAGTCCTTCAAATATGGTTCTGCATGCGGTCAGATGAACCTCCTTAAATGCTGTCCCGGGTTTTAACATGGAGACAGCTGCCAGATGTGCATCCAGGCTGATCTGGTAGATTTCCTTCTGAATGGGAGTAAAGGTGGGATCCACCGGGAAAGTGCTGGAAAGATCCCCGGCATAGCGGTTTTCTGTTTCCGCCCCGGCATCCAGCAAAAAGAGATCACCACTTTTAATAATATTGCCATGGTAGTGGTTATGTAATGTCTGCCCATTGATGGTGGCAATAATGGGAAAGGATGGGTTTCCATTGGCAGCAAGGGCCACCTCGGCTACCTTTGCTGCAACCTCTGATTCGCGCATCCCTGGCCGGGCATAACGCATGCCGGCCAGATGCATTTCCACACTGATATCTACTGCTTTATCCAGTTCACTGATCTCTTCGGCTGATTTTACTTCACGCTGGGCAATCACCGCCCTGGTAAGCTCCAGGGAGCCCATTTCCGGAATGGACCTGACATTGCATTGCATGAGTTCCGCGAGCCTGATCTGTATATCGGACCTGTAGGGGTTCAGGAAATGAATCGGCCTGTTGCCTGAAATCGCCTCAGAGACAACGCTTTGCAGGGAAGAAAAAGATTTGACATTTGTAACACCCACCTGCTCGCCCAGGGAAGCTATGCTGGGAACCACCCCGGTCCATACGATCATTTCGATGCTGTAATCGTCCCCGAATAGCATGGATTCACCACTATCCGCATCTATGATACCGGCCAGGGAGGCCTGGTCAATACCAAAATAGTACAGGAAAGTGCTGTCCTGCCTGAAATGATAGGTGTTATCGGCATAGTTCATGGGGGACTCTTCGTTCCCGGGAAGCAAAATAAGACCGCCTGCAACATGGGCTGCCAGTTCACTCCTGCGTGCTGTGTAAGTTTCATTGCTAAACATCTGCACAATATAGTAACTTAGGGCCTTTCAAACCATAACTAATTGAGACTATGACCAAATATTTTTTACCGCTTTTTCTGTTGCTTCTCTCCTGCTCCGGCTCTCAACCCGAGATTTATGAATGGAGGGGAACAGATCGCATGGGAATCTATCCGGATACGGATCTGTTGAAAGAGTGGCCTGAAGATGGACCCAAAGAACTCTGGACCGTAGACAGCCTGGGAAGGGGCTATGGCTCCCCGCAGTTTACAGAAGATCGCTTTTATGTTACGGGCGAAGTGGATAGCATGGCCCTGTTGTACTGTTTTGACCTGAATGGAACCAGATTGTGGCAAACCATACTGGGCAAGGAGTGGGTTACCAGCTTTCCCGGATCACGTTCGGCTCCAACCATCGTGGGAGAGCAGATATATGTTGGTACGGGTATGGGAGATCTTTATTGTGTGAACAGAGCCGATGGCAGCCTGGTCTGGTCCAAAGATTTTACGAATGACTTTCAGGGGGTCTATCCCCTGCATGGACATTCCGAAGCAGCAGTTATATCGGGAGACAGGGTATTCTGGACCCCTGGAGGGGAAGTTTATAATGTGGTAGCTCT
>JAYEOJ010000003.1:0-6330 GCA_034722835.1 Bacteroidota bacterium
TGCTACAATCTTACGAAAAAAATAGGGTTCGAAAAGCTGTTTCAAAATATATTCCGGACCGCTGCATGCTGCTCTTACCTGGGTGCCATCCGCATTAAAAATATGGACACGATCAGGAAGAATATATTGGGTAACCAGACAGCCGCCATCACCGGCAGCATGCCTCCAATGGCAAATTGTTTGGAAAACTGGATGAATAGAATGTAAGTAAAGCTGATGATCACCCCTATGGCTATTTGAAGTCCAATACCCCCCCGCATTTTCCTGGAGGATACTGCAACCCCGATAAGGGTCAGAATAAAGGTTGAAAACGGGAAGGCAATCCGGTTGTGACGCTCAATCTGGTAGGAGGTTATGTTGGTCTCACCCTGCATCCGTTGTTTCTGAATAAACTGATCCATCTCCTTCAGACTCATGGTCTCCACAATGGTCAGTCGCATCTTAAAATCTTCCGGATGCATGGCCAGGGTGGTATCAATCTGTTTCCCCTCCTCAATGGTTTCATGAAGACCGTCAATGGTCCTGATATAATATCTCCGGGCCCTCCACTTGTTCACTGTGGTATCCCACCTGATCTGGTCAGCAACCATCTTGGAGACCAGCTCACCATCTTCGAATTTCTCAATGGTAAACTGATATCCCACCTTGGATACATTGCTGTAGCTATGCAGGTAGACATAAACACCCGGCTCGATCTGCCTGTGAAAGTCTTTGGTTTTAAAGCGGATAGGGCGTTTTTTTACATACTGTTCCTCGAAGTCCAGTTTTACCTTGTTGGCATCGGGAATTACCTGGTCACTCAGATAGAAAGATACACCGGCAATCAGGGTGGCCGAAATAAAATAGGGAAGCAAAAACCTCCGGAAACTCATCCCACTATTCAAAATAGCTATGATCTCCGTATTATACGCCATCCTGCTTGTGAAGTAGATCACTGCAAGAAATGCAAAGAGTGAACTGAAAAGTACGGCAAAGTATGGAATGAAGTTCAGGTAGTAATCGAACAGGATCACATTCAGCTTGGCCCCGCTTTCGAGAAAATCATCAATTTTCTCACTCAGGTCAAAGATCACAACAATGGAAAGAATTAAGGCAATAGACAGCAGGAAAGTGCTCAGAAATTTCCGGATCACGTAGATATCCAGGATTTTCAGGCCAAAAAACCTTACAATCTTGTACTTAAAGCCGGTATTATATTTTCCTTCCATGTGGTGAATGTGCCACTTTTAATTTCTTCGAATGCTTTTCTTACCAGCCAGAGATAGAATGCCAGGTTGTGCAGACTTGCAATCTGCATGCCAAGCATTTCACCTGATATGATTAAATGACGAAGATACGCTTTGGAATATTGCATATCAACCTTACTGTTCCCGGCGGTATCGATGGGAGAATAATCATCCATCCATTTCCTGTTCTTAATATTAATGATCCCCTCAGATGTAAACAGCATGCCGTTTCTTCCGTTTCGGGTGGGCATCACACAATCGAACATATCAACTCCCAAGGAGATGGCCTCCAGAATATTAACCGGTGTTCCGACACCCATCAGGTACCGGGGCTTATCATCGGGCAGAATCTCATTGACCACCTCAATCATCGCGTACATTTCTTCAGCCGGTTCACCCACGGACAATCCTCCGATGGCATTTCCTTCAGCTCCCTTATCTGCAATATAGCGGGCAGACTCTTTTCTGAGCTCCTTGAACACACTTCCCTGAACAATGGGAAAGAAGGCCTGCCTGTGCCCGTAATGAGCTTCGGTGGAATGAAACTGCTTCAAACCGCGGTCGAGCCACTGATGGGTAAGTTTCAGCGAATCCTTGGCATATTTCAGATCGCAGGGCCAGGGGGTGCATTCATCAAAAGCCATCATAATATCGGCCCCGATGATCCGCTGGGTATCGACTATATTTTCAGGGGTGAAAATGTGCTTTGATCCGTCAATATGCGAACTGAACCATGCCCCCTCGGGCTTCAGTTTTCGATTGGCAGCCAGGGAGAACACCTGGTATCCGCCACTATCGGTTAAAATAGAACGGTCCCAGTTGATGAAGCTGTGCAAACCACCTGCTCCTTTTAAAACCTCCAGGCCGGGACGCAGGTAGAGATGGTATGTGTTGCCAAGAATGATGGGTGCATCTACATCGTTTTTCAATTCCTGCTGATGCACGCCTTTCACACTTCCAGCTGTACCCACCGGCATAAACACAGGAGTCTGGATCTCAGAATGGTCCGTTATAAGCGTACCGGCCCTGGCCTGACTCTCTTTATCGCGATGTGAAATTTTAAACTCCATGCTTATTCTGAGATCAGCCAAAGATAAGCAATTGTTGAAAACCTGCTTTTTCTTTTCCCCAAAGGCCAGCTAAATTTACACCTTCATGTTTATTAGAGAAATTATCGACGGGACGCTCTTGCACCATTGGATTATTCTTGCATTTTTTCTGATTGCATTCCTGTTTCAAATGGGGATCTATCTATTTGTATTCCTGAGGTTTCCACTATATCGCAAAAAAAAGGGGAGCGAGTCTACCCCGGGAATATCAGTGATAATCTGTGCAAAAAACGAAGAGAAGAACCTGGAGCATTTATTAGCTCACGTTCTTCAACAGGACTATCCGGAATTTGAAGTAGTGGTAGTAAATGACAGCTCCACCGATGATACGGAACAGATACTGGTGGAATTGGCCACGCAGTTCAATCACCTTCGCTATACCTCCATCCCGGCAGATGAAAAATTGAAGCGGGGAAAGAAACTGGCCCTTACCATCGGCCTGAAATCTGCCAAATATGATCATGTAGTACTTACAGATGCCGATTGTTATCCGGTAAGTGATCACTGGTTGAAGAGGATGGCTTCAAATTTCTCAGATGATCATAAGATTGTTTTGGGCTATGGAGGCTATGAGAGGCATAAGGGTTTGCTCAATACAATTATCCGCTATGAAACAACTTTTACTGCCATACAATACCTTTCCAAGGCCATCATAGGAAGACCCTACATGGGAGTGGGACGAAATCTCGCCTACGAAAAAGCCCTCTTTTTCGAAAACAAAGGATTCGCCGGACACTACCACCTCATATCCGGAGATGATGACCTGTTTGTCAATGAAAATGCCACCAGACTAAACTGCGCCGTGGAGTTTTCTCCCGAGAGCCATACACGATCCCTGCCTGAAACATCTTTCCGGGCCTGGATCAAGCAAAAAAAGAGACATCTGTCTGCCGGGAGCCACTATAAAACAGGTTCCAGAATCGGGCTGGCCAGCGAATGGATCAGCCGGATTATCCTCTATACCACACTGATCTGGATATGTATCTCGCTGCCATGGAGCTTGCCAGTTGGTGTACTTTTCGGAATTCTATTAACAAGCCGGCTAATCATTTTCAATATGGGGATGCGCCGGTTGGACGAAAAATATTTATTATTACCTTCGCTGCTGCTCGATCCGGTATTCCCGGTGATCCTGGGCCTGATCTGGTTTAGCAGCCGATTTGAAAAAAAGTACCAACCATGGAGATAAATTCCAATCTTTCTCTTAAAGCACAAAAGGACGTCGAACTGGTCGAAAAAGCCAGGACGGGTGACCAGCTTGCCTATGCAGAATTATTGGGAAGGTACCGTGATGCGATCTATTTCATGCTGCTTAAAATGGTAAACAGTCCGGTGGATGCAGAAGACCTTACCATTGAAGCTTTTGGAAAAGCTTTTAAAAACATCGACCAGTACACCCCCAATTTTGCATTTTCTACCTGGCTTTTTAAAATTGCAACCAATAATTGCATCGATTTCATCCGGAAAAAACGAGCCAATCTTGTTTCTCTCGACCAGACCATGGACGGGGAGGATTCCCTCGCTCCCTCTACCCTGATCCAGTCGGACGATCCGGATCCGGAAACCTATATGATAAACAAGCAGAAGATAAAGCATATGCGGAAGGTTGTTTCACGCCTGAAGCCACGGTACAGACAGCTGGTCGAATTACGCTATTTTAAGGAGTACTCCTACGATGAGATTGCTGAAGAACTGGATATTCCCATAGGCACCGTGAAAGCACAACTCTTCAGGGCACGTGAGCTGCTTCTCAATATTATGAATCGTTCCCTGGAAAAGCCCTAATAGCCGGTCCCGGAGACCGTTATGAACCTGATTCTAAAATATTTCCCGGATCTTAGCTCCCAACAGATCCAGCATTTCGAGAAGCTGATACAGATTCTTCCCCGGCTAAATCAAAAGGTGAATGTAATCTCCAGGAAGGATATCACCTACCTGGAAGAGAGGCACATCCTGCATTCACTATCCATTGCAAAGAAATTCCACTTTGACTACAAAGCCAGGGTCCTTGATGTGGGGACCGGTGGAGGATTTCCAGGAATCCCACTGGCCATCCTGTTTCCTGAAACTGCCTTTACCCTGGTGGACTCCATTGGGAAAAAAATTCGCCTGGTTGAAGAGCTTGTCCGGGAGCTGGATCTGAAAAATGTTACCCCGGTAAATCAAAGGATGGAGCAGCTGGACCTGAAAACAGATTTTGTGGTTTCCAGGGCTGTAACTGCATTTCCGCGATTGCACCAGTGGACCCGGAAGCTTATTGAGCACGGCAATGAACAGTCCATGCCCAACGGACTGATCTCTCTGAAAGGAGGAGACCTGGATAAAGAGTTGATACCACTTCAAAATCGTACAGAGATCTTCCCCCTTTCAAGCTGGTTTACAGAGTCGTTTTTTTCTTCAAAAATGATTGTATATCTAAAAAAATGACTTACTTTTGCACCCTCAAAACATAATTCTTATGAAGCGTACATTTCAGCCATCCAACAGGAAAAGAAAGAATAAGCATGGGTTCAGGGAGCGGATGTCCTCAGCCAGCGGACGTGGTGTAATTGCCGGTAGAAGAAAAAAAGGGCGTAAGAAGCTGAGCGTTTCTGATGAGCCAAGGCACAAAGCATAAACCTGAGCTAAGCTACACATGACTGAATAACTGACCGATTCCCGGTTGGTTATTTTTTTGTCCGGCTTTTTATAATAAACATTACCTTTGGGCAAAGCTCGAAATATGGATTTCTTCAGGTTTTTGATTACAAAAAAGTTCTTGCGGCATCTGGGGCTGGCAGTAGCTATTACTTTGATATTGTTGCTGGTAATCCTGCTGTGGCTAAAAATATATACGCATCATGGGAGAACCATAGTGGTCCCCGATCTTGCAGGCCTGACCCTGGAAGAGGTGGATGATGTTACTTCCTCAAGGCGCCTGAGGTATGAAGTGGTCGATTCGGTTTTCTCCACTGAGATGCCAAGGGGAACCGTGCTAAAGCAGAATCCGTATGCCAGTTCCAGGGTAAAGAAGAACAGGAAGGTTTTCCTGACCATGAATGCCGTAAACCCGGAAATGGTTTCCATGCCACAGCTCGTTGGACTTTCCTTCCGGCAGGCCAGGCTTGCATTACAAAATGCTGGTCTGATTCCGGGAACAATCACTTACAAGCCTGATTTCGCAAAAAATAATGTGCTACAACAAATGCTCGGTGATACCGTTATTAACGAAGGAACCGTAATCACCAAGGGAGCGGTCATTGATCTGGTTTTGGGTATGGGACTAAGCAGTAAGACAACCAGGGTGCCCGACCTTGTGGGGCTTGGACTGGTTGAGGCATCAGAGATTATATCCGATTACTATCTTAATCTCGGGGCCGTCACTTACGATAAGAGCTTTGAAGAAGCCGAGGACAGTTCCGGAGCATTTATCTGGAGACAGTACCCGGATTTCGATGAGTTTAAAAGACTGAACATGGGTATGGAGATGGATATCTGGCTCACTTTAGACTCATCCTTGTTGCCAGTGCCCGATTCGTCCTTCATTGGTGATGACATAGAAAGAATGGATGAATAGGACCAGATGCGTTTTAGTTTCTTTCCTGCTCTGTATTTCTGGAATATCAGGATTACTGGCACAGGAGGTCATTTCACCCCTTTATAATAATCCAAGGGCTGCTCAGCAGTATATGACCCTTCAAAGTGCGAAAAAATCCACCACTGCAATCTTACTGGAACTTCCCGTTTTTGATGATTTTTCAAACAGCTCATTGATTGCTGATACAGGCCTGTGGAGCGATGCCTATGCATTTGTAAACAATAATTTCTGCGTGAATCCTGTCTCCAACGGAGTAGCCACCCTGGATGCCCTGAACGAAGTAGGATCCATCTATCCCAATGCCGTACTGGATCCCAACACCTTTGAGGCAGATCACCTGAGTAGTCAGGCCATCAACCTGGCCTACCCGGTATCGGATAGTATCTACCTCAGTTTTCTTTATCAGCCGGGTGGACTC
>JAYEOJ010000004.1:0-6324 GCA_034722835.1 Bacteroidota bacterium
GGAGGCCCTGAAAACCCAGAAACAGGAGACCATTGACCTGGCCATGCTGGCCTTTGGTGTGGGTGCACAGGTTGGGGTCATGCTGCCTTACTCAAGAACCCATGAGACAGAAGCCGATGAACTTGGACTGTACTTTATGGCCATGGCAGGCTATAATCCACAGGCTGCACCTGATTTCTGGAAGCGGATGGAAGCTAAGTCTTCCGCCCGTCCCCCCGAATTCCTGTCCACTCATCCCGATCCCTCCAACCGGATCGCTAACCTGGAGCGGATCATGCCCAGGGCTATGGAGTATTACAATGCCAGGTAATATCTTCCGAATCTAACATTGCTTTCCCGGTTTTACATCCATAGATGCCATGGAAGTGATGCTTTCTATTCTTTTTTAGGACTTCATTAACAACTAGTTAGGGACTAAATGTCCTACTTTAAAATACATGGCGATTTGGCCATAAAAAACTGTTAATCAGAAGTTAAAAGCGTTTTCAACGAAAACAATGTTAAAAACCCATTGTTAGCACCACGGGTAAACCAAAAATTCCGACAGGAAGATCTGTTTGAGGATCACAACTAACCATAAGGATGATGACAAAATTCTACCGTATTTCAAATAAACTCCAACTGCTTAGCCTTATAATAATTGCACTTGTCTTTATATCCTCAACTGGCCTGTTTGGTCAAAATGGAGGTGATAAAAACGATATTTACATCACGACCACCTGTACCGAATATATCGGTGATGGAAAGGTTGTGGCCCATTTTGGATATGAGAATCAAGGAAAGAAAACCGTTGTGATTGATGAAAACGGTAGTGTGGTTACCTACAACCACGGGCAGTCAAAGAAGTTGGGACTCTATACCTTCGAGCCGGGTGTAAAGGAGAGGGCCTTCAGCCAGGAGTTTGACTCCAAGGACCGTGTGCAATGGACTGTTGTATTTGAAAATGGAGATTCAACAACAACAGATGCCAATATTAACTCCAATCACTGCCGGAATGTACAGGAAAGTCTGAACATCATTCCCGGGTACTATCCCCCTGAGGGAGGGAAGGAATACAACACAAAAATCGGAGCCGAGCTTACTTCCCTGTATAATGCTTATAGTTTAGATCCGGTCAATTTCGAGGGAGCCACCGATGATATTTTTCAGATTAATGGTACAAAGGTGCTGATCGAGGTGGTAGCTTATGATGGTCAGTATGACGCGATGATTGCCAGCTTGAATGTTGTAGGATTTGATCTGGTTACGGCAGATCCTGGTCTGAACCACGCTACTGGTTGGGTTGAGATTGGAGATCTTCTCCTGCTCAATGCCATGGATCCCCTTTTTTATGCCCGGCCTGTTTATCCAGGGGTAAGCAACTACATAGTTCCGGCCACAGGGCTCACCAAAAGCCAGGGGGATTTTGCCATGCACTCCGATTTTGCCCGCCTTGGATTTGACATTGATGGCTCCGGAGTTAAGATCGGTGTCTTATCCAACAGCTACAATACACAGTTAAGGGCAGATGATGATGTACGAAGTGGTGATCTGCCTGGTCTGGGAAATCCCCATGGCAATCTTTTGGAAGTTAATGTACTCAAAGACATTATCCCAACTTACGGAACTCTGTCAGACGAAGGCAGGGCCATGTTACAGATTGTACATGATATTGCACCCGGAGCTGAACTTGGCTTCAGAACCGGTTTCCTGGGTGAACAGGATATGGCAGCTGGTATCCGGGAATTGGCTGATTCGGGCTACCATGTGATCGTGGATGACCTGTCCTACATTACTGAACCATTTTTCCGTGACGGGGTGATCTCCAGAACCATAGACTCTGTGGTAAACGAAGGAGTTAGCTTTTTCTCCTCGGCAGGTAATTTCGGGAAGACTTCCTATATGAGCGTTTATAATGAAGCGCCCGCGCCTTCTACCATCACAGGGACCGCTCATGACTTTAATGGGGCAGGGGATTTATTCCAGGAGATTGAACTCCCGGAAGGCAACTATATGATGGTGCTGCAATGGGACGATGGATCAGATATGACCATGAATACCACCACCACCGACCTGGATATTTTCCTTTCAGACGATGTAGGATTTTCGCTTCTGGGATTCAACAGGGAAAATGTGGGGGGCTTCCCCATTGAAGTAGTTCCTTTTTCTGTAGTAGGAGACAGTGTCACTGCCAATATTGTGATCTCAAGGGCCAGCGGCCCCAATGTGCCGGTCACCTTTAAATACATCCTTTTCCGTGGAGGTTCCCAATTCAAGATGCTTGAATACGGTGATCAGGGAAATTCCACCATCGTTGGGCATCCCAATGCGTTGGGAGCAATATCAGTAGGGGCTGTTCGCTACGATAAAAATCCTGTTTACACTCCTGGTTATGGTATGCCGGTGATCATGTCCTTTTCTTCAGTGGGAGGTACACCTGTTGACGGTATAGTAAGGAATAAGCCGGATATTACTGCCCCAAACGGTGTTAATACTACAGTCGATCTGGGTAATGGAGACTGGGATACCAGTGACCCTGTTGATTATCCAATCGATATCGATCCTGACGTTTTGCACCCCAATTTCTTTGGGACCTCTGCAGCCTCACCCCATGCAGCTGGAGTGGCTGCACTAATCATGGAAGCAAAAGCTAAATTTGATCTGGATAGCCTGGTGAGTCCGGATACGATCCGGACCATATTGAAAAGATCAGCTTTGGATATGGAAGCGCCGGGTGAGGATTTGATATCCGGTTCAGGATTTATTCAGGCCCACAAGGCCCTGATGACCTTTGCAAATCCAACTCCATATGTATTGAACCTGATTACTGTCGCTGACAGTCTTACACTGGGAGATTCGATTGTCCCCTTTACCTTTACCTTGACTGGAGATTTCTTTACGGATTCCACCCAGATATTGTTCAGAGGCGAAGCACTTGATTCAGGAGTTGTATTTACAGATGAGCACACCATTGAAGTCAGTCACCCTGGCTTCCTTGGAAATCCGGAGGTACAGGCCTATACCCCCCCCATTTCATCAACTGAAGTGGATGGTGGTTATTCGAAAAACATTTATTTCACCGATTCGGTGAAGCAAAAGGTTGTCATCACGGCCATTGATACCACAAAGAAATATGGGGAGGCACTACCTGTCTTTTCCTCCAACATCATGGTTTATACCGTTGAAGGAGACTCCATTGCACTCGACACTGCTGTATCAAGGGGAATTGTACAGCAGGCTGAGGCCGATCGCTTATCCGGACTCTCCTATTATGTGCCGGCCAGTGATACTTCAGACGCGGGCCAGGTTATCATCATTCCTTCACATAGTCCGGAACTGGATATGGAGAATCCCTTAACGGAAATAGATAATGCAATTGCTGAAAAATTCATCCTGGAAATTGTTAACGGAAACCTGACTATAGAAAAATTGCCATTGACCATTACTCCTATGGATACGAGTCTGGTCTATGGACAGATGTTGCCTGCCAATGGCTTTAATTTTTCATACCAGATTGGTGATTCTTCGGTTGTAATCACGAACCTTGATTCTATTCTGCAAAGTGTTCGACAGGAGCATACCGCTGCTCTTACCAATGAAATTGCCCTGGTTCGGGGTGTTGCCCTTGTAAACGGGATTCCTCTGATCAGGGGGACTTCACTGGTTAATGGCGTCACCATGCTCAGGGGTGTAGCTCTGGTCAATGGTGTGGAGGTAAAAGTGGAAGTGACAGGTTCTGATACCACCGTCTATGTCGCCGGTGAGCCCCTGGTAAATGGCGGAACTCTTATCAGGGGAGTTGCCCTGGTGAATGACCGGCCATTTGTTAACATGACTCAGATCATACGTGGTACAGCACTGGTGAATGGCGATGAGGTTACCTTCGACGATGGTTATATGGTTGCCTTAAACGGTGACTCCACCCTGGTTAATGGATCAGTTCCTGCATTACGAGGTGTTGCTCTTGTAAACGGACCAGGTTTAAGGGGACTTGCCCTGGTGAATGGATCTACGCTTGAGGTTGATGAAAATGGAATAACTACAATTGATGGTCAGCCTGTACCAGTCGATGGCATTTCCCTGGTAAACGGAATTCCGATTATAAGAGGAACCGCTCTGGTAAACAGTTCGTTGATCTCACGGGGTGTTGCCCTTGTGAATGACCTGGGAGTGGTTATTGAAAACGGACTTCCCACAGGACGTGGTGTTGCCCTGGTGAACGGACAGCCGACAACCCTACGGGGCCTTGCACTTGTCAATGGACTACCATTGATCAGAGGCACCGCCCTGGTGAATAACCTGGAGGTGCACGTGCTTGATGGGGAAGTAGACCAGGTATATGAGAATGGGACTCCCCTGGTAAATGGGCTTACCATGAGCAGGGGAATTGCCCTGGTGAACGGTACGGCCCTGGTCAATGGGGGCCAGCTGATAAGCAGAGGCACAGCCCTGGTGAACGGGATCGCCCTGACCGACGAAGAAGGAGATGGCGAAGACCTGGTGGACCTGGAAAATATGAATTTCATGGCCAGCGCTGCGGCCATAGCCAACGGGCTTAACAGCGTCAGAGGAACGGCCCTGGTAAATGGTCTGGAAAGTGAAGACGGAGAGGCGCTGAAGATCGCTGCAGGTACAGTCCTTGAAGATGGTTCTATCGTGTATGAAAATGGCTTCACCAGCAGAGGCATTGCACTGGTCAATGGACTGAACTACGTACGTGGAACGGCCCTGGTGAATGGAAGCCCTTTAATTCTCAGAGGAACGGCCCTGGTGAATGGTTCTACCATTAATGATAGTACTAATAATGGGACAATTCTGGTATTTGATGCCACTGAATTGGGAGATACAACTGAAAATGTTGGATTCACTCCTATTAGCTTTATTACCGGCACAACCGTTGGCCAACACTGGATCGTTCCGGGAACCTACATCTCTAATAATTACGAGATATCCTACGGGCTTGGAACTCTGACCATTGATCCGGCCGATCTGACAATCACGGCAGCAGATAAATTCAAAACCTATGGTGAGTCCGATCCGGAATTGACTTTTACGGAATCGGGACTGTTCCCGGATGATACCATCGTTGGGGCCTTGATCCGGGAGCCTGGGGAGGATGCAGGAGACTATTCCATCCTTCAGGGAAGCCTGTCAGCGGGAGATAATTATGAAGTTCATTATGATTCGGCAGTGATGAACATTAATCCTGCATCCTTGACCTTAAGCCTGACAGCTGTAGACAAAGTGTATGATGGGACCAGGGTAGCTGAAGTGTCCTTGCTTACTAATAGCCTTTCTGAAGATACAGTCGATATAACTTATTCTTCTGCACTATTTGCTGATAAACATGTTGGCGAGAATAAGCTTGTAACGGTCAGTGAAATAGCAATTGAAGGGCCCGATGCTGGTAATTATAGTCTGGCTACCGTGGTATTTCCGACAGCTGAAATAATGGTCAAAAGTCTCAATGTCGCCGCTGTTGCAGACAGTAAAACATATGATGGCACCACCAGTTCAGATGGAATACCTCTTGTTGATCCTCTTATGAGTGGAGATTACGCTTCCAGTGTTCCTGTTCAGCTATTTGATACTAAAGATGCAGGAAGCGGGAAGACATTATCAGCGAGTGGAATGGTAATTGATGATGGAAATGGGGGTTCTAATTACAGTGTTACAAACGTCAATAATTTTACAGGAGTAATCACTCCGAAACCATTGACTGTTACACCCACCGATCCATTCCTTTATATCAAGGAAGGTGATGCCTTACCCGTATTTGCCTTTACCTACCTTGGCTGGATCACTGGCGATGCCGGGAATGCAGGCTACACAGTGCTAAGGGATTCGGATGGGGCTGCTTACGATCAGGCATCAGATGAATCCGCCGGGACCTATACGGTTACACCGATGCCATCCAACAGCAACTATACCTTTACAGCCGAAACAGGAATCCTTCATGTGAATCCCTATGGTCCAGGTACAAGGGCAGTTAAGCCGGAATTGAATTGTATCGAGGAAACCGAACCCGGAAGTGGCATCTATAAAGCCAATTTTGAATACAGGAATGACAATGATGTGGCTGTCTTTATTCCAGCAGGAGAAAATAATGAGATGACAGGAAGTGGAATCGTTTGGGCGGATGGTCAGGAACTGCCAACCATGTTTGAGCCCGGAGGTAGAACTTTCTATGTGTATTTTGATGGTGCTGAACTTTCCTGGATAGTCAATAGCCGGGACGGGGACCAGAAGGTTTCCAATGCAGCCAATGCCAATTCCAGTTCTACAAAATGCAAAAAGAACACCAAGGCGGCTGCAGTTTCCGGAGTAGCAGTGGAGGTGGAAGAG
>JAYEOJ010000005.1:0-21551 GCA_034722835.1 Bacteroidota bacterium
ATACCAATGGCACAGGCGATGGTGATCAACACATCCCAGTTGATGGGCTTGGTATATCTTTTGGCCGAGAATATTTTCATAAGAGCCATAAGCACCATGGTGACAGCAGCAAAAAAGAACATATCAAACTGATTCTTGCCCTGAGCGGGAATAAACTGGCCGGCAGTGGCTCCTGCAATCATAAAAAATACAAGGATCATGGCAATCCATCTTCTGCGGCGATCCTTGGCATCATCCATTTCACCAATTTCAGAGGCCATGTAGAAAACCCTTGATTCGCCCCAGTACCGGGTGAAATCTTCAGTGGTCAGGAGCATCAGGTTGTCCCCGGTCTTTAATTCATGATTGTTCAGATCGGTGGTGATCCGCTCCCCATTGCGATGCACTGCCATTACCACGGCATTGTAGTGCCCGAAGAAATCAAATTCACCGAGAGTGCGCTGAATCCCGGGGAAGCGGGGAGCGATTACCACTTCAACCTGGCGTAAGGAATTTTTCAGAAAATCGGGAGCCATATCTTTCAGGGCTGTCATTTTCACCTCAGTGGCCTGGGTCAGGTATCCTACATTCTCCGAACTACCGGCAACAATTAACTGATCATCTGCTTCCAGACGGAAGGGCGAGTTGGAGATACGTATGTGCTTGCCATCTCTTATTATAGTACGAAGCGTAAATTCATTTAGTCCCGGAAGGCGTCGTTTCTCAATCTCTTTCCCGATCAGATTAGAATTTTTTGGCAGATAAAGATCAAAATTATACTCCCGGGTATCATTTGGGAAACTGAATCGGGGGATTTTCTCTCCGGGCAATAGCCGATTGGAGAAGAGGTTCATGTAGATAAAACCGAAAAAGAGAATAAAGAGGCCTACTTTAGCCAGTTCAAACATCCCCAGTCCGGCCATTCCCCTGTCAAGCATCATGCCATGTACCAGCAGGTTGGTTGATGTGCCGATGAGGGTACAGGTGCCCCCAAAAATGGTGGCATAGGAAAGAGGAATCAGAAATTTTTGTGAAGGCAGGCTTATTTTATCGGCCCACTTTTTCAGCATGGGACCAAATATGATGACCACCGGGGTGTTGTTCAAAAATGCCGAGATGGCTGAGACAGGGATCATGATCTGCATCAGCAGCCTTGGAATTGGTTTCCGCTTCTTTGGAAGAATGATCCTGCCCATCCGGTTAAGGACACCTGATTCTTTCACCCCTTCACTGACCAGAAACAGCAGTGCAACAGTTATCATCCCCTTGTTGGAGAAGCCAGATAGTGCTTCTTCCGCTGAAAGAATGTCTGTAATCATAAATATCACCAGGGCAGAAAAGAGAATCAGGCCGGGTCGCAGGACTTCCCTGATCAGGGCAACCATCATCAGGAGGATAACTCCAAGGGCTATATAGGCAGAGATTGTCATGCTTAATTACTTACATCCGACCAGTCCGGTAAGGGCCTTATTGCAGGTAGGCGACCGTTAAAAAGATCATCCAATTTAGTGGCCAGATGCCGGAAAAGCAAATTATTTTTTATACCCCATCTGATAAAGCGGTGAAAAAGGTTGTCGGGGTGACTGTATGGACAGGCGGTAATGCATCTGCCGCAATCGGTGCCTGATGTGGTCCAGAAGTGATAGCATCTGTCGGAATCTATCTGCCAGCGTTCCTTCCCTTCAATGATTTTACGCGGACCATCGGGGATGGCAGCGGAAGGACAAACCCGGGCACATTTTTTACATAGATGACAAAAATGAAGCGTGGTTCTGTCGGGGAGAACATCCTTACAGGAAACAGGCATGTTGGTGCTTACCACCGAGATCCTGACCCGCGGACCAAGACGGGGGGTCATCAGGAGTCCCATTCTGCCAATGGTGCCCAGTCCGGCATCCACAGCAACCAGGGGACAAATCAACTCGTAGTTACCATCTATATGTGCAGTGGCCTCATATCCAAGTTCCCTGATCCAGGCGGCCAGCTTGAGGGCAAGAACGCCCGATTGCAGATACTGTTCGGACGATTCCATGACCGTGGTACCTAAGGGAGCCGATTGCATCATCCGGTGATCCATTTCCACGGTGATGGCAATGGCGTGTTTATGTCTGAGGTGGATGGGTGAACCGGATTGGGGTCCTCGTCCTTTGTGAGAGTACAGATGATACTCCTGCAGCCTGGTAAATCCCACGCTATGCGCCCCGGTTCTTTTTAACCAGTGTGAAATAAAACGGGCTGTTCTGTCAGGATGCACCTGGACAGGCTTTCTGGATGGGGATTCAGGGGTTACGGCTGGGCCTGGATTTATTCCATGAATCAGGCCTCCCAGGTACTCGATCACTTCGAAATTTGCTTCTGCTGCAGCATAGGTGCCCGTATGGAAATACCGGGATGTATTGCTTAACAGTCCGGCCGCATTCCTCGAATGCTCATCAGCTTTACGGAATTCAGGATGAAGTTGATAATAGGAATTGTAAGCCTCACTGCCGGGAAGCAGTAACCTTCTTGAAAGTACCACATCGGCTTCATGAACTCTCCTGTCCGGGCGGCTTAATACAAAGGAGCGGGCTCCTTTAAATGGAATAAAAAATATAAGTCCAGTGCCCCCAAAGATGCAAAGGATGAGGAGTAATAGATTCATCGGGTTGAGTATCTATGCTGCAATAGTAGAAAAAATTTATTAATTTGACCTAACTCCACTGAATGAGGATCTATGAAAAGCTTCAGGTATTTGCTGATCCTGGTTTTTGTTGCATTTTCCATACCTGCACTGTATTCTCAGCAGGGATTTACCAATGAAACAAGGGCCCTTTTGATACTGGATATCTCCAGGTATGTACGTTTTGATGATGAGGCTCAGGAGCGTAAGGAATTTAGAATAACACTCCTTGACAATGATTCGAATCTGTTTTTTGATCTGGATGAGTTAGCAAAGACCAGAAAAGAGATCCAGGGGAAGCTTATCCGGATACGGGTATGTACAGAAATTGAAAAGCTTAAGCCCGGACAGGTGGTATTTTTAAACCGGGTGGATGAATTCAAGATTGAAGAGGTCATTGAAAAAATATCCGGGAATCATACACTTTTGATCTCTGAAGGCTACCCCTTCCGGTCATCCATGATCAATTTTGTGGTCATCGAGGGCGAGCCCCGGTTTGAGGCAAATGAGGAGTTAATGACCCGGGAAGGGCTTTATGTAAATGAGTTGTTCCTGGCCCAGGCCATTAAAACAAGAGAAGACTGGGAGGCGCTTTACGAGGTAACGGAAGATGAACTGAAAATTGAGAAAAGCATCACAGAACAGCAATACCTGTTGATTGAGCAGCAGCAGGATCAGATACGTGATCAGGAATTGTTAATCAGCGATAACAGGAGGACCCTCGAGGAGTTGAGAAGTGAAATTGAGATCAGAGAAGCTGACATTGATCAGAAAACCAGGGTGCTTGAAAACCAGAGACAAAAAATTGAAGCGCAGAGCCTGACCATTGATGCTCAGATGAAAGAAGTGAATGAACAGCAGCAGATACTGACAGAACAGGAGCAACGTATCAGCTTTAAAGAGGCAACTATTTCGCAAAAAGAAATAGAGATTAGAAATCAGGATGAAAAAATCGTACTTCAGGCAGAGGCCATCCAGAAACAAAAGATCATCATACTGGCAGTTGCCCTGGCCCTGCTTCTTGTTTTTGGGCTGGTCTATTTTATCTGGCGAAATTACCAGAATAAAAAGAAAGCCAATATCCTCCTGCAGGCTCAAAGGGACCAGATTGCTTATCAAAAGAAACACATCACCGATAGCATCGAGTATGCAAAGATGATACAGACCGCCATTCTTCCTTCCATGGAGCTCTTCTCCCAGCACCTGGAGCATTTTGTGGTTTTCAAGCCCAGGGATATTGTGAGCGGGGATTTTTACTGGGCAGAGGAGATCGATGGGAAGTACCTGATTGTCACAGCCGATTGTACGGGTCATGGTGTTCCCGGAGCATTTATGAGTATGCTGGGAATCAGCCTGTTAAATGAAATTATTATCTCAAGGGAGATCATCAGGCCGGATGAGATCCTGAATAAACTGCGGGACAAAATTGTGGAAGCATTGAAACAGGAAAGCAGCAGCATTATCAGGGACGGAATGGATATGACCATCTGCCTGTTCGACAGGAGAACGCTCCAGTTGCTGTTCAGCGGTGCCAACAATCCACTCTATCTAGTATCTGATGGCCAGCTTACACAAATAAAGGGAGACAAGATGCCTGTTGCCATACACGATATCATTGAGCCCTTTTCATTGCATAAGCTAAAGTTGAAAAAGGGAGATACCTTTTATACATTCTCTGACGGATTTGCTGACCAGTTTGGAGGTCCGCGACAAAAGAAATTCCTGGCCAAGAATTTTAGAAATCTTCTACTATCCATTCAGGACCTCTCCATGATTGAACAGGGAAATCGCCTGGATGAAGTATTTGCGGATTACCGGAAAGAGATAGAACAGGTGGACGATGTAGTTGTTATCGGCGTCAAGGCCTAATAGCAGTTCCAGTAAGTGGTAACCCCGTTGATGGTTACCGGTGGTTTATCCTCCTTATCTTTTAAATCATCTCCACAAAAAGGCAGCGGCGTCCCGTACTCTGTGGGTCGGTCATCGTCATATTCTGTGACCAGTTCGCAGGTCCCACACTCTTCAATGATATCGCAGGCTGGAATAACGGCCATGGCTGTGACAAGCACTGCTGAAATCAATATATTTCTCTTTTTCATATTGCTAAGATGCTTACTTTACAAAAATACAACAAGATGCATGATTATTCAATGGTATATACGAAGCATTTTGACAAAAGGTTCGTATGATTAGATCCTTATTACTAATTTCGGTATAGATTCATTATTTTTTTATCAAGTGGCCAAGCGAAAAGTTAGAATCCTCAGAATTGGAGGATGGATCATTGCCGGGATCATTTCATTGGTTCTGCTCACAAGCCTGGTGTTTTACCTGGGACGGGGCTATATACTTAAACGGGCAGTGACTTACCTAAATGAACAACAACCCGGGGAGGTACAGATGGGGCAGATGAACCTGATTCCATTCCTGAATTTCCCGGACATCACTCTAAACCTTCAGGATGTAAAATTCTATGAAAGAGAGGTGGGGGAAGATACTACCGGTTTAGAGCCCATTCTTGCCCTGAAGGAGATTGGTGTCAGGCTGGATCTGGTACAGCTCATAAAAGGCGGAATTATGATTTCGGAAGCCAGGTTGAAAGAAGGATTTGTGCATGTGGAGATATACTCCGATTCCATTAGTAACCTGGAGCATGCTTTAGGGATCCGCTTTGGTGAGGCCACAGCGAAAGACACGGCCCAGGAGACATCCTCCCTGGCCATTGATCTGGATAAGATAGAGGTAAGTAATGTTCGTGCCCGGATGGATAACCGGGTACGAGACGAATACCTGGATCTTGAAGTGAACCAGCTGAAAAGCAGTTTTAGTTATCTATCCGGACAAATCCGGGCAGGCCTTGAAGTTGATGTTTATATAAATAAAGTTAAGTATCAAACCATCAATGATCAAGTAGATAAACATATTTTTCTTAAAGGAGGTATTGTTCTTGATCCTATAACCCAGAGGATGGAGATTGAGCCAAGTAGTTTAAATGTTTCGGGGCTGGCTTTTGAAACCTGGGGGAGTATTGATCTCCGGGGCACTCCCCGGATCGATCTTGCATATACCGCCACCAATGAAGGACTGGAACTTTTAAATTACATCTTCATGGGGATACTGGACCTGGAAGAAATTGAACAAATTGGAGGAGGAAGCATTCATTTGAATGGAAGTATCCAGGGAAATATGGGCGGTGAACAACTCCCTGTGGTCCGTGTGAACGGAGAGGCCAGGGACCTGGGATTCCGAATTAAACCTGTGAACAGGGATGTGACCGGCATCTCATTTCGCCTGTTTGCCACCAATGGGAGAAAAAGTGACTTAAGTGAGGGCATGCTGGATATACAGGAATTTGAAGCTCAATTTCCGGAAGGAGCTATATATGCCAATATCACTGCGAGTAACATAAAATCACCTGAATTAAATATTGAATTAAATAGCGCTATAAATCTCTTTGGTTTAGAAGAGATGCTAGAACTGGAATTCCTGAGTGATCTTTCAGGATCTGTGGCCGTCAGTGGAGAGGTGAGCGGAACTGTCAACAGGGAATCAGGTAATTTTTTAAATGAGAAGGGATCTCTGAAAGCAGTTCTGGACGATGTCTCTTTTGTATTCAACCGCGATAGTGTAAGCAGGGACAGTCTTTCGAATATTTCAGGCGAGCTGGTGTTGCACGATACCATTATAGAGTCGGAGAGGCTGTCGCTGGCATTTAACGGGAACCAGTTTGATATCGGGATCTCCTCAGAGAACCTGCTGCTTTATCTTCTGGATTATGACAGAGATGTGGCAGCAGGTATCTCCATTGCATCTGAGCAATTTAATCCGGCCACCCTCCTTGGCGACAGCTCCATTTCAAATAGCTTTGGAGCCGAGATCAATGATTTTTATTTCAGTGCAGGGGCGTTTATTGAAAAGGATGAACTGAATGATTTTTTGGATCATGATTCTATTCCTGAACTGGAAATTGTCCTGGATAGTTTTGGAGTATCCATGCCCCTGATCGCGGATATTACCAGGGTGGGTGCATCTCTTTCCTTTGGCCCGGATTCAATTGCTTTGCACCGTCTGGATGGAACCATCGGAGAGAGTTCATTTGACTTTTCCGGAATACTGGCAAACTACGGGGCGCTGTCCGGGGGAGATTCGGGAGAGTTTGTTACACTGGATTTCAATATTGCTTCAGATCAGATGCGGGCCGAGGACATTCTCACCATTGATGATGAGTTTCTTCTTCCACAAAGGTTCAGTACGGAATACCTGGAAAATTTCAGGATGACCGGTACACTGGAGGCACCTGCAGCCGGGTTGGTTCATGATAGTGTATCCCTGGATTTTGCCGTTGATATAGTAGATCTTGGCTGGAATTTCAGATACTACCCGGAGGTCTTTAAAGATTTCCTGATTCAGGTAAAGCGGGAGGGAGACCTGCTGGTAATTGATAATTTTCAGGGCAGTGTTGGAGAGAATAACATGAAATTATCCGCATCCATTGGAAATTTTACAGATTCACTGGTGGAAAATATGTATGGAAGTCTTGAATTGTATTCAGATCTGCTCGATTTCAACCAGCTGCTTAATTACCAGCAACCTGAAGAGGCAGGAGAGGTCAGTAGCAGCGATAGTTCTGAAGTCAGGGAAGCACCCAAACTGTATGAAGTGGATTACCCCCAGTTCGATTTCACGGTCGACATCGGAGAGCTGCATTATGCCAAGCACACGATATACGGGATGCAAGGAAAGCTAAGAACAAGCAGGGAGAAGATTTTTTATCTCGACCAGCTGAGTGTCTCCCCGGAGGGAAGGGGAACCCTGGAGTTCAAAGGGCAGTTAAATATTGCAAATCCGGAACAATACGTTCTCAGCGCCGATCTGAATCTGAGAGGAATCGATATCGGAGACCTGAACCTGGAGCTTCAGTCCGGGGACACCACCTATTCGCTGAAGGATAATTTCCATGGAATTGTGGATGCAAGAGGACTGGCAGAAATTTTCATAACACCCGAATTGAATGTGGATATGCCCGCATCTACTGCCCAGTTTAAAGTGACGGTTAATGATGGTGCGTTGATTAATTTTACACCTTTACAAGCTGCCGGAAAATTTTTGGACAGCAAGGATCTGAATAATGTCAAGTTTGATATATTAAGGAATAATTTTACTCTGATGGACTCTCGGATCATCATCCCAATGATGAATGTGGAATCAACTGTTGGTCAAATGCTTATTGTGGGAGAGCAAGGCCTGGATGGGTCTTATCTTTACCTGGTACGTGTTCCTCCGAAACTTGCCAGGGAGGCAGCCAGAAGTGCCATGTCAGAAGGAGCGAAAGACGACGGAGAAGATCAGATCACCCAGATGAAAAGAGGGAATTTCCTTGGGATTACTCTGTGGAGTAATGGGATTGAATCGGATGTTAAACTGGGAGACAGGCGGGATAAGTATAGGAAATGAGGGAGAATCGTTTTGCGTTGGGATATATGCCACACCGTTTGTGGGGGAGCATATTGCAGGCACAGGTGCTTGAAAAGGAGCCCGGAAAGGAATTCTATACTCTGGGGGAGTATATTCAGAATGACAGTTCCACATCAGCCTATCAAAGGTTGAGCCCGATGCAGAGGGAGGTACTCCGGCTGATGGATGAATACAGTGACAGGAATCTTCACCGCATTTTTTCCAGACAAAAGACAGTGAAGCAATTCCAGGATCAGGTGGACAGTGCTACAATCAGTAATCACATCAGGCCCTTTATCGAAAAGCATCTTGTTGCCGTGCTTGAAATTGCCAGGGACAACAGAATTCCCGTTTTCGTTAAGGAAAAAAGCAGCAGAAATGTTTTTCCCGAGGACTTTATGAAACTGGAGCGGGTAGCGGCAGCTCCAGTTTTTAGTTTCAGCTACCAGGAACAGTTCTCCTATGCCCTGTTCCTGATTCATGGAGAGCACCGGCTGATCTTGAAGGATAGTCCGGTCGAGATTGTAAGCAATGATCCATGCGTCATCATCCTTGGAGAGATCCTGTATTTTATCAGTGAGATTGATGGAAAGAAACTGAAACCATTTATGGTCAGGGAGCGCATTGAGATTCCTTCACAGTTCGAAGAAAAGTATTTCGCAACTTTTGTAAGGAACACCATTCGGGATTTCCACACCCTGACCGATGGGTTTGAAGTAAGGACTATCACTCCTTCCCGGAGAGCTGAAGTGATCCTGGAGATGGGGATCTCTAATAAGCCCGTCTGGATCCTCACATTTCATTATAACGATTACTCGGTAACACGTGAAAGTAGCACCTTACGCTTTGTGAACTATCTGGGAGAAGCTGAAGGCAATGTTTTTGAGAAATTTGACCGGGATGACGCCTGGGAACAAGAGATAGTGGTGATGCTGAATGAGACTGGACTCCGCTCCAGGGATGAGCATATTTTCTATTTAAACAATAAGTTTAATAAGGATAATGGAAATGACATATACTCAGCTATTAATTTTGCTAATGAGTATGGTTCATTTTTACAGGAGTCCGGCATAAATATCAGGCAACGGCTGAACAGGGAATATTACCTTGACCAGGTTAAGCTGGATATTGATTCAAAAGAGAAGGCCGACTGGTTTGATATCTATGGAGTTGTCAGCCTGGGTAATCTGAAGATCCCGTTTCTCTCCCTCAAGACACATATTCTGAAAGGGAACAGAGAGTACCTTCTTCCGGATAGCAGAATATTTATTCTGCCTGAAGCGTGGTTTGCCCGTTACCGTTACATATTTGAGTTCGGGAAAGCTACCGGAGAACAGATAAGGATCCACAAACAGCACTTCTCACAGGTGGATGATTCACTGAGGGGCTTCCATACGGAGACCCTTGAGAAACTTGAGGCGCTGAACAGTGTGGAATCCCTTCCCGAAATGAAACTCCCCGATGGTTTGGAGGCCATCCTGAGATCCTACCAGTATGAAGGATACAAGTGGTTGTGTTTTTTACAAAAGAATGGTTTTGGAGCCTGCCTGGCTGATGATATGGGCCTTGGGAAAACCCTGCAGGCCATTGCGGTACTACAGCGATCCAGGGAGATGAGCAGAAAGGGAGCATCAACATCAGCAGAACAGGGAGAGGCCACTGATGGAGGACAGTTTTCACTATTCAATCGTAGCCAGGATAAGCTTACTTCCCTGGTTGTCGTCCCAGCCTCCCTGCTTCATAACTGGGCCAGGGAGTGCCGGCGCTTTGCTCCAGATTTAAAAGTCCTGAGCCATGTGGGGAACCAGCGAAACCGGAAGTTAAGTAATTTCTCGTATTACGATCTGGTTATATCCACTTACCATACAGTACGGCAGGACAGCATGCAGCTAAGCACCTTCCGTTTTCACTATATTATTCTGGATGAGAGCCAGATGATTAAGAATTCCTCCTCCAAACTATACAATGCGGTTGTCACCTTGCAGTCGGATCATAAGGTGGTCCTTACAGGAACACCCATTGAAAATTCATTGATTGATCTATGGTCACAAATCAATTTTGTAAATCCCGGTCTGCTGGGGACGCTCGGTTTTTTCAAGCGCAGTTTTGTTCAACCCATTGAAAAAAAGGGAGATGAAGCACGCGAGGAGAAGCTGAAGGAGCTGATCAGTCCGTTTATCCTCAGGCGCACCAAGGATGAGGTTGCCCGGGAATTACCTCCGCTTTTTGAGCAGGTTCGCTACGTGAATATGTCCGAGTCACAACTCAGACTTTACGAGGAAGAGAAGTCACAGGTACGCAATGCCATTCTGGAAAATTTCGAGGAGGTGGGAATGGAAAAATCATCCATGATGGTCCTCCAGGCCCTGACTCGTCTTCGTCAGATTGCGAATCATCCTGATCTTTTGGAAGAATACACCGGAGAAGAATCCGGGAAGTTTACAGAGGTGCTAAGAGACATTGAGAGCGTAATTTCGGAGGGACACAAAGTGCTGGTCTTTTCTTCATTTGTAAAGCACCTTGATCTCTTCAAATCCCGCCTGGAACAAGAAGGAATCGGGTATGCCTATCTTACCGGGTCGAGGAACCAGAGGCAGCGGGAGGAGGCCATTAAAGATTTTCAGACCAGAGAGAGTTGTTCAATCTTCTTAATATCATTAAAAGCTGGCGGAGTGGGGCTTAATCTGACTGCTGCCGATTATGTATTTATTCTGGATCCATGGTGGAATCCTGCGGCTGAAATGCAGGCCCTGAACCGGGCCCACCGGATTGGTCAGGAAAACAGGGTGTTTGTATACCGTTTTATTTCAAATGATTCCATCGAGGAAAAAATTCAGCGTCTGCAAGAGCGAAAGCGTGAACTGGCAGAAAACTTTATTACTTCCAACAATCCTTTGAAATCCTTGTCGGAGAAAGAGTTGCTGGAACTCTTCAGCTAAGGGTCAGGAGAAGGATCAAAATTTGAATACGACAGTAGCCATGGCGCCTCCTGCAAGTGGCGCGATTCCCAGATTCAGGGAGGAGAATCTGCTATTCCCCATTTCACGAGCGGTCTCTGCCCTGGAGAAGGCATAACTTGTCATGGCAATAATACTTGCTGATCCGAGAATTCCGCTGGCGATGGTCAGGGGCAGGGTGGCTCCCCAATCGGTCGTGAAACCGTATAGCGCAAGAGAGGTGGGAACAATGGATAGGGCATACAGGGTCCAGCCCAGCTTGGCTCTTGGATGGGAGATATCTTTGGAGATATCCACAGAACGGCCGCCGGCATATATTAAGGGAGGAGCTGCGAAGATCATGGCTGAAGCCGGAATTCCGGCATACCCTGCATTCCACTCATTTACCAGGGCTGAAACAAACATAAGAACAATCACCGAAGGAGCAGTGATATAACCAATGGTCACAGCTTCATCGGCCCAACCGGTAGAAATAGATCCCATTGGGATGGAATCCACCATGGCAGAATTATCGGGCTCCAGCTGTTGCGCCTGCAACTGGAAGAAGGGAATAAACATGAGTATTAAAACGAGTATGGACTTCTCTCGCATGGCAGAAATATTTTTTTACAAGTTACTTATAAAATTTATTGTCCAGATCTTACCTTTATTCCATGCGTGAATGTTTAATCCGGGAATTGGAATTCAGAACAAGCCGGTCGTCCGGACCGGGAGGGCAACATGTGAATAAAACGGAGTCCCGGGTGGAGCTTTTATGGATCCCAAAGAATTCAGCTTGCCTGAGTGAAACGCAAATTCTGATGTTGACCAGTCGGCTCAGCAAGCGTTTAACCGATGATGGGGTTTTAATCCTCGTTTCAGAAAAATTCAGGTCCCAGCACCGGAACAGGGCAGAGGTAACAGAACGCTTTCTCGACCTGGTAAGTGCCAGCCTTATCCCGGTAAAAAAGCGCAAACCCACCAGGCCCACCCGGTCCAGTGTGGAAAAGCGGATCCGAAACAAAAAGATCCGGGGAGACATCAAACGATCTCGCGGGAAGAATCCGGAAGAGTAATCCGGATCCGCATAAAAAACGGAGTCAGCCTGAATGGGCTGACTCCGCTTATTCATATATCAGCATATTTGCTGATAAAGTAGTTTATGCAGCGCTATCGGAAGGTACAAGATCCTTATTTTTGTTCTTTACAGGTTTGAATATTCCAATGACCCCTTCCACTCCCACGGTCATAACGATATTGATAAAGAAGGCCAGGAAAGCAAGAAGCAGCAGGGCTCCACAGACCAGGGCCAGGATCATATACAGATCATATTCTCCATTAAAGTAAAGGGTTCTCCTGAGCATTCCTTTCAATCCGGCCATACCCATAAAGGCTCCCATACCTATTCCTCCGATCAGGTGGAACCAGAAGTGTATGTTTGCCAGTTTCTGACTGTATAGTTTTGCCCCGTTGGTTAGTATGGGAAGCAGAATGTAGATAGCCGCGTAGAGCGTCATGGTAAGTCCGACCAGAATAGCCACATGCACATGAGGCCCTACCACCCACTGGGTGTTGTGCAGGATCCTGTTGAGTCCCACATCTGCCTGCATGATGCCCGCTGGAACAGCCAGGGCAAAGCCGAGAAGTCCGCCCAGGAGAAACTTCAGCTCATTGGACATCTTCAGCGGACGGGCGGCCCAGAGAGTAGCCAGGGTAATAAAGAAAGCCAGGCCCTGGGTGATTAGCTCGAAAGCGGTTACCATTTCGCCGGAGAGCACCTTCAGAAATCCGGGCTGTGCCTGGTCCGAAAGCAGGTGATGCGACCAGACGGTCCAGGAGACAACCAGCTCGACCAGCAGGGCTGCCCGTGCGATGTTTTGCATAAACAGCTTTTTCCCGGTGATCATCGTTGCAAGAAGATACCAGGTACCGGCTACAAATATCAGTACCAGTCCGTCTGCAATCAGATCAAGGCCCCACCAGAACCAGTTTTTATAGAGCAGGGCATCGATGGCTGTATCCTGAAGGTTATGACCCAGGATGGCAGCCACCATATAGACCAGGATAAGGACACCAGTAAAGAGAATAACGACTGTATTAAGGGCCATATCGACGGAGCCACGGGCAATGGCTGCCACAGGAAGAGGAACAAGGTGACCCCTGCGATTTTCCTTTTTCCGGAACAGGTTAGCGATACCAACAGTTCCAATTGCTGATCCCAATAATTTGCCTCCCGGTTGCTTCTCCCAACCTTCAGGGGTATAGGTAATGGTCTTGAAGACATTGATTACAAAAAATGCTGATCCTACCATTACCAGGGCGATACCCAGTATAAAAATGGAACCACCAACCGGATTAAACTGGGAGAAATCTGCAGGCAATGGCCAGTAAAGCGTATAGAGGGGAGCATAATGTGAGATAAATCCTGCCAGCCAGAAAACAAAGGTGCCAATGGTAACCAGGAAAAAATTCCAGTGCGCCAGCTTCATACTGTAAAGCGGTTTCTTCATCAGGAAGGGAACCAGGAAGAGGAAGGCTCCCATCACAATGGCATAGGTCGAGCCAAAGATTCCCACCAGAGGGTGTGCAGTAAGGATGGCGAAGAACTGAACATCCGAGATCATGGAGATCTGTTCCACTTCAAAGATTCGCATAAGCATGCCTTCCACAACTACAAAGAGATAGTATACCAATCCCACCACCACAAAACGGAGGCTTAGTTTTTGCATGGCTGTCAGAGATTCAGCTTTAAATAATCCCTGCTCGCCTTTCATGAGTGTATTTATAAATGACATTTTGATTGTTTTTTAGATTCGTACGGGATTATTTATTTTCAACCACTTCAATGGCGTTTTCGATGACCATGGCGACCCCTTTGGGCCCGGAGTATTCGGTTGATCGAATCGTATAGTGGCCCGGAGTCAGAAATTTCCAGAGAATATCGTTCCGGTGTCCTGGTACAACCTGCATCTGGAACATCATAGATTGATCTTCTCTGAAGACACCGAAGCCATAAGTGAGGTCCAGGGATGTAACATCAAATTCCACGATTTCACCCACTTCGACCACTATTTTCTCTTCTGGAAGAATAAAGGCATGATTGGCTACTTCAATGGCAAATGATTTGTCAGGGGTAATTTCATGACGCTTCAGATCCATTTCGGCCCAGGGGATTGTGTTGTAGGTAATAATGTGCAGGGAAACACCAAGCACGGTCAGAAACCCGACAAAAGTATAAAACAGTGCAGGCTTCACTTTACTTTTACCCGGTCTGGTTACACGAAGTGCAAACCAGGCCATCACCAGCATAATAACAACGGTGTAACAGGTGTAAGCAATTGTTTGTCCTTTCAGGACGAGTGCAGAATCAACCATAGGTCCTTCTTTTTAGGTTAGTTTTAATGATTAAATGCTACCGCAATATAGCATTTAATAGAAAAAAAATCAATGAGCTTTGTCTGCTTTTAGCAATGTTTCTAAAGTTGTATTATTCAACACATTAAGTATGCTATCCCGGGTATCTTCCCAAACAACGTGCATGGCGCATGTGTGGTCGAAAGGGCATTTCTCAAATCCCATGATGCATGTACTGAGCACATCGAGGCCCTCCACCGAGTCAACAATTTCGGCCAGAACAATCTGATTGGCTGGCTTCTTCAACTGGAAGCCTCCATTACGACCCTGGGTACTGAATATGAAACCACTTTTTGAAAGGCTGGTCAGCAATTGTCGCAAATAGGGCCAGGGGATCTCCAGAAGTTCATTCAACTTTTTGGCAGAATATTTTTCTCCATTATGTTTAGCCAGGTAACTGAGAACCGAGATTGCATAAGATGTGGTTTTGCTGAAATTCATTCTTCAGGATTTTGGGTGTGAAATTAATAATTCCGGCCATACCCAGGATACCCATACATGTTTATCTTTATCAGATTGAAAATTGATATATGCCACAAAAAGCTCCAAATGTCTCCGTCGTGCTGCCATTTTATAATGCTGAGAAAACCCTTTCCAGATCTCTTCAAAGTATTGCTGAACAGGACTTTATCGATTTTGAGTGTATCATGGTGAATAATAACTCAAGTGATGGAAGTCGTGAGATTGCTGCCGAATGGGAAGGTCTTGATCCAAGATTCAGGCTGATTGATGAGAAGAGGCAGGGGGTTATGTTTGCCTCTAACAGGGGTTGTGAGTTTGCCCGGGGTGCCTTTATTGCCAGAATGGATGCGGATGATGTAGCCCTGCCGGGCAGGCTTAGATTGCAGGGTGCGTTCCTGGATAGCCATCCGGATTACGGTGCGGTGGCCGGATTGGCAAATCATGTTGGCGATCCGGAGACAAGCGGAGGATTCAGGCGATTCGTGGAATGGAGTAATTCACTTGTTACATACAAGGAGATATATAACAGGCGCTTTATCGAGGCCCCCATCGTGAATCCTACGGCTATGTGGAGAAGGGAGACCATGGAACAGCATGGGTTATACCTTTCAGGTGATTTTCCGGAGGATTACGAAATGTGGTTGAGATGGTTGGATAAGGGAGTCAAGATAGCCAAGGTGCCGGAGGTGGTTTTGGACTGGCACGATTCGGACGGGAGACTGACCCGCACTCATCCCATTTACAGCGACAGGGCCTTTTACGAAATAAAGAGCAGCTATCTGGCCAAGTTTTTATCAGAATGGAATCCCTACCATCCCCACGTTTCCATATGGGGAGCCAGTAGAATTTCCCGCCGCAGGGCAAAGATCCTGGAACAACATGGTGTCCGGATCGATACGTATATTGATACAAAGAAAAGCCGGCAGCTGGACAGGAAGCTGATCTACTACGAGGATCTGCCGGAAGCGGGCTCCATGTTTATTCTTACCTATATCCGGCAGATGGATAACCGTGAAAGGATTCAGACCTTTCTGGAGTCACGTGGATATATAGAGGGGGCAAATTATTTACTGGTTTCGTAGGATACAGATTCCATTGGTGCTTCAAAAATTGTGACATTCTCAAGCTCCTTGAAATGCCTGACAAAGGAATAATTTGCTACATTTAAGTTCTTCGAATCAACTGTCAACTTTATAAAGCTATTATTATGCAACGCAGATCTTTTCTTAAAAGCAGTGCGGTAGCCACCGGCGCCCTTGTTACCGGTGGAATGGCACATGCCTCTGCAGCTACTTCAGCAGCTCCTGCAGCAGGCAAACATCAATTCAAACTGAAATATGCTCCCCATTTTGGGATGTTCAGGCACTCAGCGGGTGAGGATCTCCTGGACCAGCTCCAGTTTATGGCAGATGCAGGATTTACCGCCATGGAGGATAATGGCATGAAGGGAAGAGAGATTGCCATGCAGGAGAAAATTGCCAGCAAGATGGCCAACCTGGGCATGGAGATGGGAGTATTTGTGGCGCATACAATTTACTGGAGCGAACCCAGCCTGACCTCAGGAAAAACCGACAAACTGGACCAGTTCCTGTCAGAGGTCAGGGAGTCGGTTGAGGTAGCCAAACGGGTCAATGCCCGCTGGATGACCGTGGTTCCCGGTTTTGTGGATCTGAGAAAGGACATGGATTATCAGACGGCCAATGTGGTGAATGCCCTCAGACGAGCTTGTGAGATCCTGGAACCACATAAGCTGACCATGGTGCTGGAACCCCTGAATTTCAGGGATCATCCGGGCCTCTTTTTGAATAAGATTTCACAGGGATTTGCCATATGTAAGGCCGTAAACAGTCCGTCCTGTAAGATCCTGGATGACCTGTACCACCAGCAAATTCATGAGGGAAACCTGATTCCCAATATCGACCTGGCCTGGGATGAGATTGGCTACTTCCAGATGGGCGATAATCCAGGCAGGAAAGAACCCACCACCGGTGAGATCAATTACCTGAATGTGTTTAAGCACATCCATAAAAAGGGCTTTACGGGTATTATGGGAATGGAGCACGGCAACTCCATACCAGGAAAAGAAGGAGAACTGGCACTTATTGAGGCCTATGCCAAGGTGGATTCCTTCTAATAAAGTGCTTATCAAAAAGAAAACCGGGTTGCTATTTTCGCAACCCGGTTTCTTTTTAGCTTAAAGTTTCAATTATAATTCAGCAGCTGATCCGGCAATGGGGGGAGCTTTATCCATATTCACCGGACCCCAGGCAAGCTCACCTTCTGGTCCAAGTTTCCATTCCGCACCCATCATCTCTTCCCAGGTCACTTTTGTACCAGTGTATGCAGCATGTCGTCCCATAATGGCGGTCAGGTTCGACTTGGCCGTTTCTTCGGCTTCCACGATCTGGTTTCCTGTGCGAATGGCCGCAACCAGGTCTATGTGTTCCTGTACATAGGGATTGTTTTCCAGGGGTTCTCCCTCAGCATCTTCTGGAGAGGTGTATTCATAAAGAACGTTGGCATCCTTATCAAAGAGGTGTTGTCTGCTGTCTCCGGCCATCATTAAGCCTTTAGCACCTCTAATATGCTCACTTACACTGTTTGCACAATCATTTATCTGACGGCACATACTGCCCATATGAATCTGCTTGTCATAAACAAAATCAATGGCGAAATTATCATAACAATCACCTGTAAGCCTTCTTAGCCTGGAACCCATACCAACTGCTTCAACGGGAGTCTTACCCATAAACCAGTTACTCACATCGATGTTATGAATATGCTGTTCCACAATATGATCTCCTGAGAGCCAGGTCCAGTTCACCCAATCGCGGAGCATATGTTCCATTTCATTCATTCCAGATTGTGGTTTCACGTGCCATAGTTTTCCCATGTTCCAGTATACATTGGTGGCGGTAATGTCTCCAATCATGCCTGCCTGTACACGGGCATAAAGATTCTGATAGGACCACTGGTGGCGCCTTTGCGTACCGGTAACTACACACAGACCCGCTGCTTCAGCCTGTTTGGATGCAGCCATAATGGCCCGTGCACCTGCGGGATCAACGGCCACTGGCTTCTCCATAAACACATGTTTCCTTGCTTCCACACAGGCCTGGAAATGCTCCGGGCGGAAGTAAGGTGGAGTGGCAAGGATCACAATATCCACATCGGATTCGATAACCCTTTTATAGGCATCAAATCCGGTGAAACACATGGAATCGTCCAGTTCCACATTTTTCTTTTCCTTCAGATCAGCGCGAAATTTATCAAGCCTGTCCTGAAATACGTCACCGGCAGCAACAATATTGAGATTGGGACCGGCATCCAGGTGGTTGATAGCGGCACCCGTTCCACGTCCTCCACAGCCAACCACACCTGCTTTAAGGGGTGCTCCGTCTGGAGCGGTAGCAAGGAACGATGGTTCCACGACCTCGCTGGTAGCAGCCTCTTCAGACGAACAAGATCTGATGAGCTGACTGGCACCAATGGCCCCTATGGCGCCAATGGCCGCAGTGTTCTCTAAAAATCTTCTTCTACTTGTTTTGTTAGTTGATTTCATATTGCTAGTTCTTTTGGAAATAAGTATGATAAGTTAGGTATTATTTATTAAGCGGAGCTTCATTATATTCACAAACCACCCTGAAGCCCACATGGAAACAGTCGGAATACCACCAGACGCTTTTGGGAATCTGTGGATCAGTTTTTAACCATGCATCTGTACGGGTGTAATCCCTGGCTGCACTTCTCACACGGTCGGCCCCATCCCTGTAGGAGCCTCCCCGAATTACACGCTCTTCACCCTCAGCCGGCCCTGATGGGTTGGATATGACTCCATCGGGATAGTCTGCATAGGTATTCGGGGAATACCAGTCGGCACAAAACTCAGCCACATTTCCAAGCATATTAACCAGGCCAAATGGATTTTCCAGGATCTCATCCGGGTTTGAGGATCTGGCCATGCTGTTTTCAGCATAATTGATATAGCTATTGATCCCGCTCGTATCCACACCGAATAGTTTGTTTCTAATCCCTTTCTTCACGTATCGCCTGGGATCTCCATCAAAAAAATAGGGAGTGGAAGATTCTCCGCGTGCGGCATATTCCCATTCAGCTTCCGTGGGGAGCCTGTAGGTTTTCCCCGTAATTTTTGTTAACCACTGACAGTACACCTCCGCTGCCTGGGGGGTCATGGACATGGCAGGCATTTTTCCCTTTCCCCAACCCTGGTCAGGGGCCCCATAAGGCGGAGTGGGCCCCGATATGGCATCAACATCTCCATTTACAGCATTCAGGTAGGTATCCGTTGTTTTTCCCTGTGCCCCGGTCTGCTTGAAGAATGCCAGGTATTCACTCCAGCTTACCTCGATCTTTGCCATAAAGAAGGGATCGATTTTCACTTCCCAGACAGGTCCTTCGTCCTCAAGCCGGAAAGGCTCTGTCTCGGGACTTCCCATCTGGAAAGTGCCACCGGGTATGGCTACCATATCAAAGCTAATGGCCGAACCCACAATCTGTTCCGTAAAATCATTGAAACCATCCATCACCCCTGGTTCCGTGAACAGATCTGCTTCAACCGTTTCAGCAAGACCAAAATCAACATTTTTTGCATGCATTCTGTCGGGATCATAGTGCCCCACGGTAATATGGCAGTTGATGCAGTGCAGTTCGCCTGCCTTCTGTTCATAGTATAGGTGCGCCTCGCGACCTTCCTTGGTTAGTCCCAGCGGATAATTGTTCTGGTGGCAGTGAATGCAGGAGGATTCGAAGGCATGGCCCCTGGCATGTTCAATCTGTGATTTGGCCTCCCAGTTAAAACTTGCAGAATCTTTAAAGGTATTGGACCATACATCACGAATACCGGTCTTTGCTTTCTCTACCAGGTACCCTTCGCCATGGGGAGGGAGGTGACAATCCACACAATGCACTTGTATGCCCCTGGGATTGTCATAGTGAGTGGAACGTTTCCAGCTAATGGTCGACTGGGGATGAACATGGCAGGAATTGCAATACTCATCGGTCGATGTTTTTATTACAGCTTTGTTTCCCAGGAAAATAATCAATGCAGCAATAAGCATTCCGGACAGGAAAATTAATCTGCCGGCTCTTTTTCTCTTTCGTCTCATAATCAGTGAGGTAAAGAAAGCAAAATTTGCTTTCAGATTCAAGTCAAACGTATCTGGTACACTTATTTAAACAGATTCTACTGTTAAGTTGTATAGTCTGGGTATGAAACTCTAATTTGTGCCATGCGTATACTTTTCCTGGGATTTAATTATTCTGTGGATGGAGAATCGTAAATCGATATTTCGGGGTACTGTATTTGGAAGCTTAGCCATCAGTCAGAGCCATTGGCAGTTTAACCGCCTGAGTCTTTCTTTTTCAGGAGACGATAGGCAATACGAAAAGGCATTTCAGGATGACTATTTTAAACAGTCCGTATTTCCCATGCGATGGGCTCTTCTCCTTTCTTGTATATTGTTTGGGATCTTTGCTATTCTCGATGCGCTTATGCTGCCTGAGCTTAAAACTTTTTTCTGGTTTATCAGGTTTGGAATTGTTTACCCACTGCTAATTGGAGTGTTTATATTATCCTTTTCGCCTGCTTTCAAACGTGTTATGCAGCCAGTTCTTTCAGCTACCATGTTAATCGGAGGATTGTCAATAATTGTCATGACTATTTTTGAATCGAAACAGGGCGGAAATTATACTTACTACGTAGGTTTGTTATTGATTTTTAGTTTGGGCTATACCTTCGTCAGATTGCGTTTTATTTATGCGACTATTGCGGGCTGGGCCATTGTGGTCTTCTATGAAGTTGCTGCCATCTGGATCTCGAATACCCCATTTGAAATCCTGATCAGTAATAATTTCTTTTTCATCAGTGCCAACCTGATAGGCATGGTTGTATGCTATCATATTGAGAAATCAGTCCGCAAGGACTTCTATATGCGAGTTTTGCTGGAAAAGGAACAGGAGAATGTAAGGGCTGCAAATAGTAAATTAGAAATACGTGTTGAGGAAAGGACCAGACAACTTAGCCGGGCAAACAGGGATCTGAAGAAGGAGATTAAGATCAGGAAAGGTCATGAGGAGGAAAAAGCTGAATTGCAGGGTCAGCTGATCCAGCTTCAAAAGATGGAAACCATTGGAACCCTGGCAGGGGGTATTGCCCATGATTTTAACAATATTCTTACCCCGATCCTTGGATATACCGAAATGGTTCTGGAGGAATTATCCGATGAGAGTCCGATCAGAGATGATATGGAGCAGATCAACGGTGCCGCGGTCCGTGCAAAAGACCTGGTGCAGCAGATCCTTACCTTTAGCCGGCAGGTCGAATTAGATAAGAAACCCATAAGACTGGATCATGTGGTGGAGGAAGTGTTGCAGCTGATTAAAGCTTCTTTTCCATCCAATATTGATATTAGGCAGTTACTGGACAGGAATTGTGGATATGTTTTGGCCGATTCGACCCAGATGCATCAGATTATTATGAACCTGTGTACAAATGCCCAGCATGCCATGATGGATATAGGCGGTATTCTCACGGTGAGTCTGGAAAAGGAGAAGGTAGGCTCCAGACAGTTTAATGGTTATCCCAAAATGCTTAAGGGGACCTATGTAAAGCTGAGTGTAGCTGATAC
>JAYEOJ010000006.1:0-6320 GCA_034722835.1 Bacteroidota bacterium
AATTTCTTTTTCGGGCGACTACAGCCGGGGGTATTATACCAGACCTGTGGGAGGGGATGACCAGCCCTATTTAGAGAAAATATTTGAAATAGCTGTCGAGGATGATCGGGCATCAGGTCTAACTCAGACTTCATTCTCCAGTGATCCTTCTAGAAACCTGCATCCTGCCGTCTCCACGGATGGTTCACTGATGGTTTTCACTTCAGATCGTTTCCCAACCAGTGGTGGGCTGGATCTTTTTGTCACTCACCTGACAGCCGGGGCTTGGTCTACACCTCAGAATCTTGGCCAGGCAATTAATTCAAGCGGTCATGAGTGGTTTCCCTTCCTGGATAAATTTAATAATCTCTGGTTTTCCTCCACAGGACACTCGGGATATGGTGGATTTGATATCTACTACTGTCCATACAACGGGGAGGGTTGGGGGCCGGCCCGGAACCTTGGTTCAACCATCAATGGTCCCAATAACGAATCGGGCCTCTCTATTCATCCCGGGCATCAGATGGCTTTATTTTCCAGGTCCCAGCCTGCAGAATCCAAGGGCATAGCCATGATGATCACACTCAATGAAGCAGCTTCTGACGGAGATATTTCTTTGATCATGCAAAGCACGGCGGACCCCGCATCACAAGTTGCAGCCTCTGTCCGGTCTGAACCTGAAACACAGCCTGAACCTGAAACCCGAACCGAAACCCGGGTGCCCCCTGGCTCCGATAAAGTAATTTTCAGGGTTCAGATCATATCCAGTCTGTATGAAAACAGTTTTCCAACAGTATTTATTGAAGGAACGAGTTACAATACCTATGAATATTTCTATCTGGGTTCCTACAGGATTACTGTGGGAGCATTTGATTCATTGGATGAGGCAAATGCATTCAGAGTTAAATGCTTGAATTCCGGATTCAAACAGGCCTTTGTGGCAGCTTTTCGGGGAGATGAAAGGGTAACAGATCCATCAGTATTTAAACAATAGCTTTTATGCATTATATCATTGATCATCCCCTGATCCAGCATAAGCTGACCCAGATTCGCAACAAACATACAGGCACAAAAGAGTTTCGTGAAAATGTAAATGAGATAGCAGGACTGATGGCCTATGAGATTACCAGGGATATACCCCTGCGTAAAACGGAGACCGAAACTCCCATGACGCGCTGTGTAACCATGGAACTTTCCAGGGATATCGTCCTTATCCCGGTACTACGGGCAGGACTTGGTATGGTAGATGGAATCACCAGCCTGATCCCCACAGCAAAAATAGGGCATGTGGGCATGTACCGCGATCACGATACCCTTGAACCTTTAAGCTATTATGCCAAGTTTCCTTATCGAATGAAAAAGGCGGTGGTGCTTGTTCTGGATCCGATGCTGGCCACAGGTGGAAGCGCCAGTGCCACGCTCGATAAATTGAAGAATGAAGGGGCTACTGATCTGAAACTGGTCTGTATTGTTGGAGCCCCGGAAGGGCTCGAGCGGGTCACCAGGGACCATCCGGAAGTGGAGGTTTTCCTGGCCGCTCTGGACGATGGCCTGAACGAATTTGGTTACATAGTCCCCGGTCTGGGGGATGCCGGCGATCGCTTGTTTGGCACAAACGATTTTCCAAAGCAACTTTAAGCTACTACTCCTCCCAATTTTTTAACTTCATTTTAACAGAAATGATGAACTTTTCTATTTAAATTGAGTCTAAATAGAAAACTCTATCACATCATCCTGTTATGAAAAAATTACTTGCTTTAGCCGCCCCTTTATTTATTAGTGCACTCCTTCTGGCTCACCCTGAAGAGCCCACTCCCACCGATGAAAGTGATGTCATGTGGCATACCATTACGGTGATCGATTATAAGCCCGGCACAGTTGATGCCGCGAAAGAGATTATACAAAAATTTGAAGCCGCTTCTGAAAAGGCAGGGACTTCTTCTCCGGTGATCTACTGGTTTGAATCCGGAAAATATGACCTCGTAGTTACATGGAAGCTTCCTGACGGACCCGCTGATCTTCAGGGGAAATGGAATCCGGCCGGGGAAACCTGGTGGAAGGCCCTGGTAGCCCAGGAAGGTTCAGAAGATGCAGCCACTCTATTGCAATCCAACTACAATGCACTGATCGCCTCTTCACATACCAGTGTTTCCCGAAAGGCAAAATAAGTACAGCAAAGAAAACTATTTTTGCATGATTGAATCATAAGATATTTTGTTATAAATTTACTCATATACCCACACCCGTTATGAGTAAAAGCCAAAAACAGAAAAAATCTGCTGGAGGTGTCCGTGATACCCCAAAAGACAGACTAGAAAAAAAATTCTATTTCAGAGAGCTGGAGCACCTGCAGCTGGAGCTGGTAAAGCTTCACGAGTGGGTAAAAGCCAGGGACCTTCGCGTAGTTGTTATCTTCGAAGGTCGGGATGCTGCCGGCAAGGGAGGGGTTATCAAGCGAATCACCCAGCGACTTAATCCCAGAATCTGTCGTGTGGTTGCCCTGGGGGTACCTACTGAACGTGAAAAGACCCAATGGTACTTCCAGCGCTACGTGGCCCACCTGCCTGCAGAGGGAGAAATCGTTCTTTTCGATCGCAGCTGGTACAATCGTGCCGGTGTGGAACATGTAATGGAATTCTGTACTGAAGAAGAATACTGGGATTTCCTGCGCTCCTGTCCCCGCTTCGAAGAGATGTTGATTCATTCCGGAATTATTCTGATTAAATACTGGTTCTCGGTTAGCGACGAAGAACAGGAAAGAAGGTTCCGTGAACGTATCTCCGACCCCCTGAAGCGTTGGAAATTCAGTCCCATGGACCTGGAATCAAGGAGTCGCTGGATCGAATACAGCAAAGCCAAAGATGAGATGTTCTCCTATACCGATACCAAAACTGCGCCCTGGTTTGTGGTCAATGCCGATGATAAAAGGCGAGCCCGGCTCAATACCATTCACCACCTGCTCTCCATGATTCCCTACGAAGAGATCAAGCATAAGAAGATCCACCTTCCACCCATTTCCATGGAGGGGTATGTGAGGCCCCCAATGTCGGACCAGACCTTTATTCCGGAGGTCTATTAACAATCTTGATTTTTTGTACATTGCCTTTTCTAAATCCAAAATAAACGAAATCACAATCCTATGAAAACTTTAGTAAAATCAGCTGTACTCTTATGCCTCAGTCTGATAGTCCTTTCCTGCAACACCGAAAAGAAGATCGAACTCTTTAACGGGCAGGACCTGGATAACTGGAACATTGTAGTAGACAGTGAAGACGGAGAGCCCAAAGACCTCTTCTATGTGGAAGATGGGATCATGCATACCCCAGGGGCACCTTTTGGGTATATAAGAACCAAAGAGTCCTACAGCAATTTTAAACTTCACGTGGAGTGGAGATGGACCGACGAGCCCACCAACAGCGGAGTACTGATAAATGTCCAGGGCAAGGATATGATCTTTCCGCATTGTGTCGAAGCCCAGTTGATGAACGGCAAAGCTGGCGACATAGTGCTCATGGGCAAAGGAGCCGGAATCACCGTCAAGGATTCCGACTACATGGTTGAATCGGAGGAAAACCGTTACATGGTTATACCAAAATTCGAGGAGAGCAGTGAGAAAGCTGCCGGTGAATGGAACAGCTATGACATTACCTCCCTGGATGGAACCCTGGAGCTGCTTGTAAATGGTGTTCTGCAGAACAGCGGAACCGGCATGACCCCGACCGAAGGAAATATCGCCCTTCAGTCGGAAGGTTCACCATTGCAGTTCAGGAACATCTGGTTGCAGCCTCTGTAGGCATCTACCATTCCGACATTGGATTGTCCACCGTAATGGAGCCTTTGAACTGGGCCACATTAAATCCAACATTGTAACAGAAGCGGGTCATCTTCAGGAATTTATCATAATCAATGGCCTCTTCTTCATCGCTTACCATATGGTAATCGCGGTGGGTTCCTGTTGAATAGAAAAGAACCGGGATATCCTGCCTGGCGAAATTGATATGGTCGCTGCGGTAGAAGTAGCGGTTGGGATCTGTCAGATTATTATACTGGTAATTGCCTACCAGACCGGCCTGCTTCAGTGTTTTCTTATTAATCTTCATCAATACTTCGCTCTGCAGGCCACCGATTACCTTCACCGAATCGCCCGCCTGGATGGTCAGGTCGGATCGATCGCTAAGCACGTCCTCCTCCGTTTTGGTCCGGCCCACCATATCCAGATTGATCACAGCAGCAATATTTTCCCTGGGAACCAATGGATGTTCCGCAAAGTACTGTGAACCAAAAAGGCCAACTTCTTCGGCCGAAACCCAGAGGATGCCAATGCTCCTTCTGGGACTTTTCTCTTCTTTCTTAAATGCTTCAGCAATTTCGATCAGTGCCACGGTTCCCGATGCATTATCATCTGCTCCATTATAAACACCGTCCTGTCCGTCGGTTCCCAAATGATCGTAATGGGCCACATAAATCACCATTTCCTCCTTGAGTACCGGATCGCTCCCTTCAATCATTCCAAACACATTGCAAATCTCCAGGTCGTTACTCTCCATATGGAGCTCGATCTTTATGCTTGTGCCCTCTAGCAGAAAAGACTGCGGTTTCAGATTACCATCAATCTCCAGCTGCAGGTCCTTCAGATTCTTACCGGATGAAGCCAGCAACTGATCTGCCACATGGCGATGGATCAAAACCATTCCGGGACTGTTCCTCATGGGTGAATCTTCTTCCTTTTCTTCTGATTTCAGTGCCCTGGATCTGCTCAGGAACTTGGCAACGGCTGGATTTATATCTTCAATGGAATTCATGCCCGATTTGGGATCCATTACCATCAATACAGCCTTTGGTTTCTGGGAGTAGATATACATCATTTTATACTGGAAATTCTGCATATCCGTCCACTTGGAATTATCAAACTGGGCCTCAGTACCATCCTCATTCATGGGGGCCCGGTTCATGATCAGCACCACCTTGTCCTGAATATCGATATCTTCAAAATCGTTATATGCATGCTCCTCGTCATTGATTCCGTAACCGGCAAAGACCACTTCTCCCTCAATGATTTTTTTATCCCCGGAAGGTGGCGGAAAAATATAGAATGGGTCCTTATTAACCGAGACAGCACCATCGGCACCGGTAATGGTAATGTGACTCTTTTCCCTGTCATAGCCTTTATCTGCAATCAGATAGGGCTGCAAATAGTCCTTATCTGCATCCAGGGGCTGAAGTCCAAGCGCTTCCGCCTGGACAGCCAGGTACCGGGCAGCCACCTGCAGACCGGGTTCACCTGTATCACGTCCTTCCAGCTCATCGGATGCAAGAAACAGCATATGTGTCTTCAGCTCATCGGAACTGATGGATTCCAGACCGGTTTTCTGGGCCTGTACAGGTATGGATACTAAGGCAATCACAAGTATAGTAAGGGGCACTTGAATGGTTTTCATAGATATCAGGATTTTTGGTAAAACAGGAGTTCAAGATAAACAATAAAATCAAAATCCGGCGTTCAGATCTTCAGGTTGGACAGGGTCCCGGTAGTCTTGAAATCGTACTCCGGGTACTCGTACATGGGTATCCTGTGTTCCGTCTGACCCAGGGAGTAACCATATAACCCATTATAGTCCTCGCGTTCCTCTCCCATTTCCTCCAGCTGACGCAGGTACTCATGAATGGACTTGGATTCGATGATGATTACCTTGCCCATTTTCTGAATGATGGGACTGTGGTTCCGGGTTTCATCGTGGTCAAACTCAAGAATCCTTCTGCCATAACGGGTTATTCCTATAGCCCTGAATGTAAGGCTCTTGCCAACGCCAGGCAGGTTCAGCACATTCCTGTCTGTGGCCAGGAAAGGCAAAGAAGCATAACGCCGGAGTGCTTCAATATTCTCTACCATCATGGTAGACTCCTCCGGGAACTTCCTGATGGCATCGTAATGTTGCTCTTCGATAAGTCCCAGGACCTTTTCTTCCAGTTGCTCCTGCACTACTCTCGCATTGGGAACAAAACCGGCATTGTTTTCCATATATCCTTTGACTGTGAAGGTGTAATATGGCAAAACTCCAATATCGTTCAGCACCTGTCTCAGTTTTGCTGTATGTCCTCGCCGTGAAGCAGCGGCGGTAAAAACCTGCTGGTTGGTCACCGTCCAACCCGAAGCAATGAGTCTCTGGATGGACATGGCTGAGAGGGGGCTTACCTCCATGGGCGACTCAAAATGAGTCTGGATGATAAATTGCTTGATTCCCACAGCCGAAGCTTTGTCCTTAAACTCCTTCAGGATCTTGACCAGGTTCAGTGTTATTCTCTGGGGCAGGTATACCGGGAGTCGCGTTCCAATCCTGATC
>JAYEOJ010000007.1:0-6316 GCA_034722835.1 Bacteroidota bacterium
AAGGTTGAGGATCGATGGAGTAGAGCAATTGACCTTTCCTCACCCTTCTTCCCTCCTCGAAATGTATCCCTTCGAGAAAACCATCCACACGTGCCTGAATGGAGATGTCGAACAGACCATAGGTTTGTCCCACAAACTCTTCAATTACAGGAATCTCCTGCTGAATCACCTGTACTACCTGAACACTGGGAGGAGGCAGCACTCCTGCACTTTTCTCTTTGCAGCCCGAAACCAAGGTGAACAGTCCCAGAACAAAAGTCAATACGAAAATTTGATTTTTCATTGGAGTCTTTGATTGATTAGAAGGAACACTAAGGTAATAATTAAAAGATAACAGTTCATTCACAAAATGGTTTGTGGCTGTACCTACTTTCCTAACTTTCCTTACTATCTTTTAGGGGTTCACAAAACTAATTCAGATGAGATTTCAAGTTAAAAAATTTGGCACAAATGATTTCACAAATCTCATTTTATCCTGTTGCCCTGCAAGGTATGCAGTCAATGCTACCAGTAAAACTGAAATATGAGCAATAGTTGCATGATTGCGATTAGCATTATATCCTCTTACTGTTGGATGTTGCATTGCAATGGCCAGTAGGCGTGAGAAAATCCTCTCAACGGAGGTTCGTTTATTATAAAGTTCTTTGAATTCCTGTGTATTATAGCCGATCTCTGATCGGATGCTTGGCTCCATCCGAACAAGGACGTTGCAGCCTTTGCCTTTGAAGAATTTCGTGTGCATGATAGGGCAAGTGATGTGTTGATATCGGGTTTGCTTGTCATAGATGATTGGACAGGTGTACTGACAATAAAGGATACCGGTTTTTTTAGGACGCATTTTACCTTTGCGATACATCTGGAGATTTGCTTCGCAAATCACTTTATCACCTTTGACCTGGTAACCTTTAGCTTGTTCGTTTCTTGGATTATGAGGAATAATAGCCAATGCATTCAGATCATTGATGATGAATTTCAGTAAGTCTTCGGAATCATAGTTGGCATCACCCAATACCGATTGGATGTTTAAATTGAGAAAGGAACATGCCTCCTGTATGAGATCCTTTGCAACGTTGATATCGGCAACATTTGCCGGCTTGGTGACTTCCCAGATTGGAAGTTCGGTATCGGTATCACTGATTACGTGATTACGATAACCCCAGAAGTACCGGACTTCTTTTTTGAATGGAGATGGAAAATGTATCAAGACACCTAAACGGGCATCCTTATCACCGGCAGGCTTTTTGGTTTTATCAAATCTGTCTGCAATGGAGGTTTTTAAGTTGTTTTCCTTTAGTAACGCAACTATGGGACATGAATCTATGGCAATAGAGTTACCAGATACTACCCCAAGATTGATTAATCTCTGCATCAATTGTTGCCGGATGGAGATGAGCTCTTGATGATCAGTATCATGCAGAAACGAAGAAAAACGCTCTCTTGAAGGAGCTGGTTTTAATGGGTTAAAACCCAAAGCTTTTGATACACTTGGATTATTGTTGAGTTCAAAACTTAGATCTGTTAGATATGGGAACCGTCTTAATGACTTGTAGATTAAAGCTTTAAACATGCAGTTCCTGCTTATTGGCCGTCTTCCAGTTTTAGGAATGCTTTCTTCAATCATTGGAAGGTTCTCAAAGAGCTTTTCATATTTGACAGCAGGTGGTAAATCTGCCGGGTTAAAGAGCAAATTTGAATATGGCATAATTGGTATCCTTTAATTTTGTGAAACCCTATGAGATTTTTCATGAGATGGATACCAATAAATATAGAGTTAGGAAACTAAATGTCAAGCATACAAAATATTACAACGATAGAACCGCAGGCTTGCATAAAACTAAAATTTCCTAACCCAGTCAATTTTTAGACTGAAAACAGGTAAAAAATGGCTAAATTTGATAAATATGACAGCTGTATGAGATTGAATTTCAATGCGTTACAGAAAGTTAGGAAATGGTGACTTTCAAGACCCTACAACCTATTGATAATGAATCATATAAGAGTTTTGTGAACCCCTATTTCATATACCAAAGTTAGAAAATTCATGGGACTCAAGTAGCATGTTTTTTGTATCTTGTGTGGCGTGTTTATTGGAGGAGAATCATGAAATACAGAAGCTTTATAATATTGATTGCCGGGCTCTTACTTTTACCCGGACAGGGATGCAAACAGCAGAGAGGAACCGATGCGGAGCGGGCCGAAGAGATGATTTCGGCAAAAACACTGGGACTTGCCTATCTTGAAGAGGGCAAGTTGGAGGAGGCAGAAGCAGAGTTTCTGAAGATCATTGACCTGGATGCCGACGAGGTGATGGGGTATGCCAACCTGGGGATTGTTTATCTCCGGATGGGCTCCTTTGACAGGGCTGAAGAGTGGCTTCAAAAGGCCATCAAGATGGAGCCTGAAGATCCGGATGTGAGGCTGATCCTGGCCAAGGTCTTTGAGATGAGTGGTGCCTCTGATAAGGCTGTTGAGGAGCTTGAAAAAATTATGGAATTCTCGCCCGGACATGTGAAGTCGCTCTTCAATCTCACTGAATTATACGCGTCCATGCAGGGACAGGAGGCACAGGAAAAACGCCTGGCCTATACCAGGGAGCTGGCCGGGAAAGTACCCGGGAACATAGTTCCGCGCCTGAACCTGCTGGAGATCCTGATCGCTGAGGGAGAAACAGATGAGGCCCTGGCAAAGCTGGAGGAACTACAGCAGGTCTTTCCGGAGTTTCCCAGGGAAGCTGTTGAATATTACGACCAATCACTGGAGGCTCTTCGAAAGCCTGATATGGAGAAGGCTTCGGTCTCCTTTATGATTTTCCATAATTATATGAAGGTGACTACACCTTACCAGGCGGGGATGATGGATCTGAAAGGACCCGGAGGGGCCCTGGTGGGTTCTCCGGTCATTACCTTTGATCAAACCCAGATGGGTTTCCAGGCAGCGGATTGGGAGGAGATGCTGGCAGCCATTAAGTTTACCGATATTACGGCTACGGCGGGTCTTGATTTTCTGCTGAACGGGACTGCTCCGGGAGAAGGGGAGGTGCAGGGCACTACCCACCTGGAAGCATGCGATTATAACGGGGATGGTGATGTGGATCTCTATGCAGGGCGCTATGATCCGGCCACTGGTACCTACCAGCATTACCTGCTAAAGAATGAATGGGGAGCCTACCAGGATGTCTCTGTTGAATCGGGGATCAATCACCAGGGTGCGGAGAGGGCCGTTCATTTTGCAGATTATGATAATGATGGTTTTCTGGATATCTATGTGCTCAGGGAGGAAACCAACATTTTATACAGGAGCTCGGGCGAGGAGACCTTTGCAGATGTGACCGCTCAGGCCGGGGTGGGGGATGATGCCACCGGGGCCGGTTCGCTCTTCTTTGATTATGATCATGACGGAGATCTGGATATTTTTATCAGCAGGAGCGGTGCCAACCTGCTGTACCGGAATAACATGGATGGGACCTTCCTGGAACAGGGAGTAAAGTCAGGACTGGCCGGTGGAGATGAGGATACCCGTGATGCCGCTTTTGGAGATTTTGATGAGGATGGGGATATTGACCTGGTAGTGATCAACCACGAGGGCAACATCCTGCTCTATTCCAACCAGAGGCAGGGGATCTTCCGCGATATTTCCAGGGAAGCCGGCATTCCGGAGATTTCAGGAGCCACTGCAGTAAGTGTGGGAGATTATAACAATGATGGATTTCTGGATCTGTTCCTGGCTTCCGCAGAAGCAGGTGCTTCAGCCATGTATCTGAACGATGGATCTGGGACCTTCAGCGAGGATCTGAATTCGGAGGAGCTAAGTGAAAGCCTGAAACATGTGCGTGTTTCTGATGCCGAGCTATTCGATTTTGATAACGATGGATTCCTGGACCTGCTGGTGGTGGGTGAATCCACAAAAAGTGATAAGCCGGGTGTTTACCTTTACCACAGTGATGGAAACGGAAAACTATGGCTCTCCCCGGGCATTTTGCCTGATGATCTGCTTACAGGGAGCCAGATTACCACCTTTGACTATAACAATGACGGAGATCTGGACCTGGGGATTACCGGTAGCGATGGAAGCATTCGCCTGCTTCGCAATGATGGCGGGAACAACAATCATTTCATCAAAATGAAGCTGGTTGGATTACGTGCCGGAAGTGCCAAGAATAACTATTATGGAATAGGTGCCAAGGTGGAGGTTCGGGCCGGAAGTCTGTATCAATCTAAAGTGGTTACCGGACCTGATATCCATTTTGGCCTTGGCCTGAGGGAAAAGGCTGAAGTGATCCGGATCCTGTGGACCAATGGGGTTCCCCAGAACATGTTCTTCCCGGCCACCAACCAGGACCTGATCGAGGAGCAGCAGCTGAAGGGATCCTGTCCCTTCCTTTATACCTGGAACGGGGAGGAGTATGCCTTTGTAAAGGATATCATGTGGAAAAGTGCCCTGGGCATGCCCCTGGGTATTATGGGAGAAAACAGTACCTATGCGCCTTCGGACGCGTCGGTAGACTATATCAAGATCCCGGGCGAGCAAATGAAGATGAAGGACCATACCTATACACTCCGGATTACTGACGAATTGTGGGAGACCCTCTATATGGATAAAATAGGACTTGTTGTCCTGGACCATCCGGAAAAAGTGGATCTCTATGTGGATGAGCGCATGGGTCCGCCCTCGCTGTCGGGATACAAGCTCTACCAGGTGGAAGAGAAACTCCTTCCTGTATCTGTAACAGACCAGTACGGAAGCAACTTATTGTCCCTGGTAGCCGAAAGGGATAATCAATACACGCCCTTTTTAAAGCAGGGCAAATACCAGGGTCTTACCGAGATGTCGGAAATCACCATTGATCCCGGTGATATCGACCCGGAGGAAAAACTCTTCCTCTATCTCTATGGCTGGATCTTCCCGACCGATGCCAGTATCAATGCTTCCATCTCACAGTCGGATGAGATCAACATAGTTTCACCTGTGATTGAAGCGCTGAATGAACAGGGCAGGTGGGAGGTCATTGTGGATCATCTGGGATTCCCCATGGGCAAGGACAAGATGCTTGTTGCCGATCTGAGTGGGAAAGTCTCCATGTCCGATCCCCGGATCCGGATCAGGACCAATATGCAGGTCCACTGGGATCAGATTTTCTTTTCGCAGGGAGAACCGGAACAGCCGGTCCGGGCCCATAGCCTGGTACCAAGTGCTGCAGACCTGCACTACCGGGGATTCTCAAAACCCAACCGGAAGGGCGGACGTTATGGTCCCCACTGGTTCGATTACAGCACGGTGACCACCGATCCCATCTGGCGTGATCTGACAGGGAACTATACGCGATTTGGAGATGTGCTTCCCCTGCTGTTGGAGTCCGATGATATGTATGTGATTAAAAATGCCGGTGATGAGACCACCATCGAATTTGATGCCTCATCCCTTCCGGAGCTTCCTGAGGGCTGGACCAGGGATTTCCTGGTACACAGTGTGGGATGGGTCAAGGACGGTGATCTGAATACGGTGCACGGACAAACCGTGGAACCCCTGCCATTTCATGACATGACCAGCTATCCCTATGGAGCGGATGAAGCCTATCCATCCGATCCGGAACATAAGGCATACCTGGAGAAGTACAATACCAGGTACGTGGGAACTGAGGCTTTTACCCGGGCCTTGATTAGTGAAAAAGAATAGTCCGGGAAGATACCCGAATTGATTACCTGTTCACTGAATAGGTAAGGACAGTGTCACGGTTTATGCCAGCCAGGATAAATGATTGCTCACCCTCCAGGTAGAGCAATGATTCCACCATTCCGTTAAGGACGATTCCGCTTTCGGAAGGAGGTAGCAGCTTCTTTAAGGGGGTGCCTTCACTGCTTAAAAGCAACAGGCCTTTGTTAGCATCGTAATAGCCGGTACCAATGTCGTAGGTGTGGTCGTTTCCAGTCAGCAAGATATCCGGGAGGCCATCCTGGTTAAAATCTTCGATGATGCTCTTTTTAATGGGTGACACCTGTGCCTCTTCGGGCAGCCTTTCCCAGCGGAAGCCACCTTCCTCGTTCCACAAGATATAATTTGACGTGGTATTGGTAAGAAAGGTATGTTCAACTCTGTTTATGGTAGCGGTATCAAACATATTTTTAAAGCTGGTATAACTAAATGGTGTATACCCTCCTTCAAAATTTTTAATAAAGTAGTTGGACTGCCCGGCAAGTTCGTCCATGTAATTGACGGGGTATTCGGTCATGATATTGTGCTGGTCCTTCCAATATCCTGTTGTGATGGGATCCAGGCTACCATTCATATCGATGTCCAGGGCATATATTTTCATTGGGTA
>JAYEOJ010000008.1:0-6292 GCA_034722835.1 Bacteroidota bacterium
CCTTCAATCTGGTTGCGCTTATTTCTCAGTTTCTTCTTCTTACTCTTTGCGTATGAAGTCTCTTTCTTTTTCTTTGGGCGGCCCAGTGGTTTTCCGGTTATCGCTATGTCTCTTTCTTTTAGCCACTGACGATTCTTTTGTGTCAGGTATATCTGATCCACCAGTAGTGTTTCAGGATAATGACCATGGATTGATTTGTAGGCTTCAACCTCTGCTTCCACATCGTTACATTCATTATATGCCTCCCAGCTGAGTTTGCCTATCCTGGCATAACCGCAGTTAAGGCTAACACCCAATTTTGAGCCAAACTCTACCTTGGTTTTGGCTTTCCCTCTGACGATTGGACGCACATGGGGTTGATGTATGCTAACAATCCTGTGATCACATTGGTGTATATGGTTCCTGAACATATAATTCTGTTGACGGTACACTTCCTGTATCACCCATAAATACCTCTGTTCTGTATGGGTTAATGGGAAGGCCCCTTGCTCGAACATATCTAACATATTATCGATATACCCGAAGTTCCGCTTCAGGTAATTCAATTGCTTCCTGATAGCTTTGCGGATCTCTTTTGCAGTTTTGTTCTTTTTCTTGGCCACATTCAAAAAATCCTGTCTGGCCACACGTCGGTATGTACGTGGCTTTTTTGGCATCAAACTGGCTTCAAATATGATGTCGATTATTTCCTCACTCCATTCCCGACTATCATTTAACAGATCCAGATCCGTTGGATATTTAATATATTGATCTGCTACTGTGGCATCTAACTGCAATATGCCCCAGTTCTTCTTTACACGCTTAGGTCCTTTACCTTTTTCTTTAAGCTCCTCTTGGCGAGCAAACTGAATGATCTTCTGGCTCACCTTATCATAATTCGCAACACCCATACGCTTTCGTAGATCAACAAATACAGTCGGATGAAACAATGGTTCCGGATGGTACCTGTCAAGTCCCAGAAAATACTGGATGAAAATGTTTTCCTGGATGGTCCTAATTGTTTCTTCATCGGACAGATTAAGCTTATGTTTTACGATCAGGCTGCCTACTGCCACACGGGGATTTAATCCCGGAGCACCGACTCTTTCATTCAGGCTTTTAATGTATTCACTTACCAAATCATCCCAGGGAGTAATTGAACTCAATTGGATCCAACGATTCCTTGGATCAAGGGACATTTCAAAATCAGTCTTGAAATCTTCGATCTTTAGTTGATTTTCAGAGTTATAGCTATACATAGGTGCATGGTATAATTGCAATAATAAAACATTGTCATGCACTTATAAGTATTTTTTCGGCGAAATTATTAACAATAATAACTGATTTACAAACATTTAACCAATTAAACAGGAAACCCTATTTAAATCCATGAAGACCTACGACGAGCTCAGGGACATTTGCGAGCGGACCAGCCGGATATCCGAAAGGGTGATTGACAATTTTCTGCTCGCTTATGCCGCGGGGCACCAGGGCCTGGGAAAACAAATGGAGAGGCAGTTTGACCGTTTTCGTCACGTGGGTAAGAAGCTGGGCAAAGAGGTGATGAATATGCTGAGGAGCCAGTACCTGGCCCACCGGGTATTTAAGCAGGAGGGCCTGCTGGGGAAGTTCCTGAAGCATCCTGCACTGGATCGTTTCACCGGCGCGGAACGGGATTTTCTGCTGCAACAACATAAGCTGCCATGGCGATTCCTCTTCAGCACGATTGTGGATAGTCCGGCAGAGGATTTTTACACGATGGAGGATGTGTTTACCGGAAAAATGTACCTGCTTTTTTCCCCGGGCGTAAGCCGGATCAGGATTGCTGCCAGCCCGGTCCTCTGGTTCAATCTTATTGGTTTCAACGGGTTTTGCTGGCAGAGCTTTGGCCCGGTGGCCTACTACAAGAGTTTTGTGGCAGACGACATTTTTTTCTTTGCTACCGAGTTGAATCCCCACATGGAGGAGGCCGATGAGCTAAATGCCGATGTGGAACGGAATCCCCTTCCCTATATGATGTTGGTTTCGGGGGCGGACTATCCGCTGACCTTCCACAAGGAGGATGAATTATTGTTCCTCCTGGCCGAACATGACCTTGAGGCCCTGGATACGGCCACCCTGAAAACAGGATTCAAAACCGAGTATGAAAAGGGGGTGTACCGCATATCCCATAAACAATGGGCAGAACACCCCCATTTTGCGCAGGCCTGGTTTGACGAGCAAAAGAAGCTGCTGCTCTTCAGTGCCATGACCCTTCGTGGCTTTGAGAGACTGGTGAAGGATTTCAATGCATTCGGACATAATTTTCCTGCGGAGCCCTACCTGCGTGTACATATGTCCATGCTGACAACAGCAAGTGAGATCCTGAACAAGGATGTGGTACTCAATGAGTATCTGGATCTGTTTCAGTTGGATTCCGACCCTGATAAGGATAAGGTCCTGGAGGATATTAATGCCTTTATCGCCCTGGTGCTGCCCGATATCAACGCGGGCCTTGTTCCCGATATTGAGGAGGCGGCCCGGAAGACGGGTGTGGATCCGGATACCGCCCGGAGTGTGGTAGAATCGGTGATGGGAAGCCTGGATAAAATACCCGGAAAAAAGCCCCCTGCCGCTAAGAAAAAGACAGCCGCAAAAAAGACCCTGCCAGCTATCAGGCAACTTCCACCTCAGCCCGCTGAGGGGGTCCGGCTGATAGCTGACGAGGATAAGATCCTTTTTGACCTGCATCTTTATATGCTGGCCGGTGAGATCCGCAGGGAGGTACCCTGGGAATACCTCGGGGAAGATGATGTTTTTGGGGTACAGTTACCCGGAAAGGACCTGGTTTATTTTGTAAGTGTGATGGGAGGTGCAGGGGAGTTCCTGGGCCTTAGCTTTTACAGGGGCTACGAAGGTCTGGCAGGGTTCCTGGAATTTCGTGCGGAGATCGACCGGCTAAGCGACCTGGGGCAGTCAGATGAATCGATTTTTCTTACTTCACTTTTGCCCGGGGGACTGTTGACCGTCCCGCACCTCATGCTATCATATACCGACAGGGATCACCTTGAGAAGGAGGACCTGGCAGCGATCAAAAAATCGGGCGCCCGCTTCCGCGGAAGGGGAAAATGGCCCCGGATCGAGGAGATTATACCGGGCTATGTGGGGGGCTATCCCTCCGGGGATGTCCTCAGAGAGCTGTTCCTGGTGATGCAGCAGGTCCTTATCGTGCTGGAGAAGGACATGCAGGATGAACAGTATATGATACGGGAGGACGACCCGGCCGGGACCATTCTGATCAGGGTACCTTCAGGGAAGGGACCCCGCTTCAGGTGGAAGGATCATTACCTGGTCGCCGATCCCGCATGGGGCGAGACCTCCTATTCGGTAAAAATTCTCCCCGCCAGCTCTGCAGCGCTGTCCAGGCTTCTGGAAGCCGGACAGGAACTTCAGCTCGAGCTGTTTCTGTTGCCTTCTCCGGTGAGGGAAAAGGGCAGCAGGGACTATTTTCCATTTGTGCTGATGATGGTGGATAAGCTTACCGAATTGATCGTGTCCATGTCTGTACTGTCTCCCCAACCCGATCTGCAGTCTATGCATGAATCGATCCCCCAGAAGGTATTGGACGAGCTCATTAAAACAGGGCACAGACCCTCAAAGATAGAGGTCCGCTCGGAGCTGCTTTTCGGACTGCTAGAGGAGATTCTGGAAAAAGCCGGGTGCCCTGTGGAGCGGACCGACCTGATGCCGCAGATGGATGAGGCGATCCGGTCTATGATTTCACAAAGGTCCTGACCGGTGGGAATTCGAAATAATTAATCAATCTGCTCAATTCCCATGTGCCTTTTGATCTTTCCAGTGAGACGATTGTGTAATCCGCCTTTTGCATCAACAATATGCTGTATCATCCATGATACTGCTGAGCCACATCAAAGCAAATCTGCTCCCCATAGAATTTCCTGACCAAAAATGCCCGCTTAAGTTTCTGAATTTCAGGCTCTCTCCCTGCTATATTCTGAACTATAAAAAACTGTCGCTTCAGAGATTTGCAATGCTTCTTTTCGGCCTGATGCACACCCGTGTAGGTAAAGCAAATACCCCAGATGGACGAAGCAGCCGGATCGCTAGTATCTCATCTGGGAGAGCAGAAGGTTCCTGTTTTTGGACGCCTCAGGCCAGAAAGGTAAGAAACTGACCCTGGTTGCCTGATTGTCCTTTCTCTATCTGGCGATCAAATTCCTTGATCTGTTGTTGATAGAGAAACTCTCTTATCGGGCCATTGCTTTCAGCTTTGCGCGATTCTTCGAGAGCATTAATATACATTTTTCGATCCTCTTTGTGAATGATGGCCGGAACCTGACCATGGTAAAGCAGGAGGTAATTCATCATAAGCCGGGAGACTCTTCCGTTACCATCTGCAAAGGGATGAATGGATACCAGATCGAAGTGAAGATCAAATGCCACATCGTAGATATCTTCTGGGGTCTCAGCTTGATGGATGTTTTTCGCAAGGTTTTCGCACAACGATCTGACCAGGCCTTCCACTTTCAGGTGATTCGGGAAAGTCGTTTCCCCGGCAAACACACCTGTTTTTCGGTATTTCCCTTTTGACGAGTCAAATGTCCCCGTCGCAACATTGTAAACTTGCCCGTTTCCCTCCAGGAATAATATTGATACACAAATTTAAAGATAGTGCAGATATTTATTACCATGAAAACGTATCACCAAACCTCCGAAAATCCAAGTGCTGTTGACTTAAAAGCAGAAACCACATCCTCGGGTGTGAACAGATGGAAGCCTTCAGGAACAAATTCAGGTTTGTTTTTCAAGAAGAGCGACTTTCGGATTTTCTTACCATGTAAAGCAGGTATTGCCTCACACTTTTTATTCAAATTATTGCACAGGGAGTGGATGTTTACAGAGGCAGTCCACTTGGCTTCCCCGGCAATGACCTCTGTACCATCCTGTGAAGAGGCAACTACATCAATTTCTATCTGTTCTTTATCTATGGTGGTTCCCCACCAGCGGGATCCGGGCTTGAATAATTTGTCCCTGAAAACCATAGGTGTAGAGGCTCTGCATAACTCCTCCCAATATCCGGAACAGTAGGCAGGGAAGCCGGGCTCAACCACCTCTTTGAATATTCGGCCGGCAAGCCCCATTCCCAGGGATGTTTTTTCCGGGATTACATAGCTGAAATAGAAATTGATAAATGGGTCCGCAATCTTGTATAGCGTTTTTTTTGCATTGCGGGGAGTTATGCCATACGGGATCTCCCTTTTAATATATCCAAGTTCGATTAAGCGCTGTATAGGTCTGTTCAGATGTGTAATGGGTTTGCCCATCCTGGATGCAATTTCAGAAAGGCGGTGAGCACCAGACGATATAGCTTCTATGATTGTGGACATTTGTACGATGTCCCTGCTGTCATCAAGGAACAGGCGCATGGGTTCTTCATGCAGGATCCCCTGACTGTCAAGGATGTGCTTTACTACCGCTTCCCTCATTCCTATTTCCCGGGCACGCAGTTCCCAATACCGGGGAATCCCTCCCCAGATACAATACTCCTCAACCGCTTCGGTACCTGTACAATTCAATACTTCCCTTAACCAGTAAATATTCAAAGGCCTTAGTTTTATTATCTCATTTGCTCTTCCATACAAAGGAGAGGTACTGGCAATTGCCATTTTGTGCATCATCTGCTGAGAGGAGCCGCATAGCAGCAGATGAAACGAGAGTTGAGAACGTGTATCGTAAAGCTTTTGAAGTATGCTGACCAGCTCAGGAGAGCTTTTTGCCAGATAAGGGAATTCGTCGATGATCAGGGTAATTCTCTTAGTTAATCTTTCATTCAATGCAAGCAAACAGACTTCCCAATCAGGATATACCACTGAGTCAAAACCAGTTATCTTTTTTGCAATTGTTTTAGCAAAAGATGCTATCTGAAGTGGTGTTTCACGTTGATCTGCTATGAAGTATATATCCTCATCCTTCATTAATTGTTGAATGATGCGGGTTTTGCCAATTCTTCTTCGTCCGTACAGCACTACCAGCATGCTCTCTTTACTGCTAAGGGCGTGCCCGATTCTTTTAATCTCCCTGTTCCTGTTTATAAAATCCATTGCAATACAATGTTTCACAAACATAATGTATTAGATGCATATATGCAAAAAAAATGTAACAATGTACTTGCAAGCATCGCCATACTGTTTCCAGGTGAAATAGTAGCGCTATTTGAAAATCCTGGTTTCCCTGCAATGAATATTTCCGTATTTTGTTTTTTTTACCGGATGCATATAATGGGTACTGAGGATATATTTGAACATGAGCAAAA
>JAYEOJ010000009.1:0-6282 GCA_034722835.1 Bacteroidota bacterium
ACCATGGTCAAGGACTTTACTGTAAAGGAAGGCCGGCCTGATACGATCAAATTCTTTTAAATTAAACCAGCAAAGTCTGCAGCACGATGCCGGAATGGGATGACAGGGATATCATCGAAGGAGTAAAAACCCCGGGGCAGGAAGAAATTGCTTTTAATCAACTGGTGTTAAAATACCAGGAGCGTTTGTACTGGCATATCCGTAAAATTGTGATTGATCACGACGATGCCGACGATGTGCTGCAAAATACCATGATCAAGGTATGGCGGTCCCTGAGCAGTTTTCGTTCCGAATCGGGTCTCTATACCTGGCTCTACCGTGTAGCTACCAATGAGGCCCTGTCGTTCCTGAAGCAGAAAAAAAAGAAGTCCTTTGCTCCATGGGTGGATGTGGAGGAACAAATGAGTCAGAACCTGGAAGCCGATCCGTGGTTCAACGGGGAGGAGATCCAGCTGAAGCTGCAACAGGCCATATTAAAGTTGCCTGAAAAGCAACGGATCGTATTTAACATGAAATATTATGACCAGTTGAAGTACGAGGACATGTCAGAGATCCTGGGTACCTCGGTGGGAGCCCTGAAAGCTTCCTACCATCATGCAGTAAAAAAAATTGAATCTATGCTGGACGGAGATTAAACCTTCTGAAAGTATAAAGGTCTAACCAATACCTAAATAAGAAATGAAAATGGATCGTAATAAACCGGATTTGCAGCATGAATCGCTGAAAAATCACCCTTTTGGCGTGCCTGAAGGGTATTTTGAAAGCTTTTCTGACCGGCTGCAACAACGAATCAAAGAGGAGGAATCCTCCAGCGTTCCGGTACGAAAAATCGGAACAGTCACCCGTTGGATGGCCATGGCCGCCGCTGTGCTGGCAGCGGCCCTGATTACCACCTCCATCATCCATTTTACCGGTTCGAACCGTGGTGCTGACGGGCTCTATCCCGATCTGGCCATTCTTGAGCAGCTCCAGGTATTTGACGATGACCGTTACCTGTACGAATACCTGGAAGAAGAATCTGCCGAACTGGATGAGGATGAAGCCTTTGCCAGTCAGGCCATTGAATACCTGGCTGTCAATGATGTGGAAATAGATCTTATTTTTGAATAGTAAACGAATGTGCCTTATGAAAAGTAGAGTTTTTTATAGTTTAGCCACCGTTTTGTTCCTGTTTGCCACTTCAGGAACACTTATTGCCCAATCACAGGAGCAGATTAATAAGTTTAAGGAGGAAAGAGTAGCGTACTTTACAGAGAAGCTGGAGCTTACCGATTCGGAAAGCAAGGCCTTCTGGCCCCTGTATGATGACTTCCATAACAGGAAGATGAAGCTGGTGGAAGATGAGCGCAACACATGGATCTATGCCCATAAAAATGCGGACAACCTGTCTGATAAGGAGATCCTGGAGACCCTTGAAAAAGCTTATACACTGAAAGATAAACAGTTGCAGCTTGAAAGGGAATACTACCAGGAGAAATTCCTCGAGGCCCTGCCCACTAAGAAAGTACTGAAACTTGGAAAAGTGGAGTGGGATTTCCGTCGTTACCTGATACGTAAACTCCGTGAGAATGGACAGGGAAAGCGCGGACAGGGAGGAAGATCCGACAAGCAGCCAGATGGAGCAAAACCCCTTCCTATGTCACCTGAGCCGCTCCCCCTGTAGCATGCCTTCCTTTGAAGTCAACCTTTCCCTGAAGGCTACCTCATATCTTCCGGCGAGTAATCGCGCATCATGATCAGGTCCTCCGGCAGGTCCAGTTCCACTTCCTGAAGGAACTTCACACTGAGGTCAATATCCCTGTACATCACCTTGTCATCCTGCACAAAAGAGACGCTTTTCCGATAGGCTTCCAGGAAATTTTCCATGAACGGACTGGTACGGGCAGGTCGTCTGAACTCCATGGCCTGTGCAGCATTGTATAGTTCAATGGCCAGTATCCGCTCCAGATTCAGCATCACCTGGTAGGCCTTGGTAGCCGCATTTGCCCCCATGCTTACATGATCTTCCTGTCCCTGTGACGATTCGATGGAATCGACCGACGACGGGGTACAGAGTTGCTTGTTGTGGCTCACCATGGAAGCAGCCGTATACTGGGGAATCATAAACCCCGAATTAAGTCCCGGATTGGCCACCAGGAAGTGGGGCAAACCACGGGTTCCCGAAAGCAGCTGGTAGGTGCGCCGCTCCGAGATATTTCCCATCTCACTCATGGCAATGGCCAGGTTATCCAGCGCCAGTGCCAGGGGCTGGCCATGGAAGTTTCCGGCCGAAATGATCAGATCCTCCTCCGGGAAGATGGTGGGATTGTCGGTTACGGCATTGATTTCGTTTCTGAACACATAGGCCACATAGTTAATGGAGTCTTTGGAGGCCCCGTGAACCTGCGGGATGCAACGGAAGGAATAAGGATCCTGAACATGTACCTTTGAGCGGCTGATCAGCTCGCTGCCCTCCAGCAACCACCTGAACCTCCGGGCGGTGACCAGCTGGCCCTGGTGGGGCCTGATCTGCTGTATCAATTCGTGGAAGGGTTCGATCCGCCCGTCAAAAGCTTCAAGGGACAGGGCACCCACAATATCGGCCAGCCGGGAAAGTTTGAACACCCGCAAGCAAAGATAAACCCCGTAGGCACTCATAAACTGCGTTCCATTCAGCAAGGCCAGCCCTTCCTTGGACTTTAGTTCCAAGGGATCCCAGCCCATCTGCTTAACCACTTCAGCGGCCTTATGCCGTTTTCCCTTTACATTCACATCACCCATGCCCAGCAGGGGCAGACTCATATGAGCAAGTGGAGCCAGGTCGCCCGAAGCCCCCAGCGAACCGTAGGTATAGACTACCGGAAGAATATCGTTGTTGTAAAGGTCAGCCAGTCGCTGCACGGTTTCTACCTGAACACCGGAATGTCCGTAAGAGAGGGACTGTATTTTCAGCAGGAGCATCAGCCGGGTGATTTCCTCACTTACCTCCTCTCCCACGCCACAGGCATGCGACATCACCAGGTTTTTCTGCAGAAGGCCCAGGTTCTCATCAGACACAACCGTATCACAGAGGGATCCAAATCCGGTATTAATCCCGTACAGGATCTCATCCGAATTCACCAGTCTGCGATCCAGATAGTCCCTGCAGGCAGCAATTCTTTTTACTACATCGTCCGATAATACGATCCGGGTTCCGCCCGAAGAGATCTCTTCAAATTTTTTCCACCCGATTTCCTCTGTGGTCACTAGATGTACCTTCTCCATATCCGTAAAATTTGAGAATGAAGTACAGAAAAAAAAATGAGCTGCAGGTAAAACTTTGGAATGTTATTTGGCAGAGGTTAATCGGGCCACCAGTTCATCAGGAGTAAGCCTCTCCTGCTTGCCGGTCTCCATCTCCTTAAGGGTAAGGACTCCATCCCTGATCTCCTGCTCGCCTATCAGTGCCACAAAAGGAATTTCCCGCGTATTGGCATAGTTCATCTGCTTTTTCATCTTTGCCTGATCGGGGTAAAGTTCAGCGGCTATTCCATTCTTCCTCAGGCGACCAAGAATGGGAATAATATGCTTCACTTCCGTATCTCCAAAGTTCACAAAGAGCAGCCTGGTATCCATTGCAGCCCTAAGGGGAAAGCGCTCCAGCTGAAGCAGGACATCGTAGATGCGGTCGGCTCCAAATGAGATCCCCACTCCTGAAACTCCTTCAAGTCCGAAAATGCCAGTCAGATCGTCGTACCTTCCCCCTCCGCAGATACTACCCATGGAGACTTCTGCAGATTTCACCTCCAGGATGCTCCCGGTATAGTAATTCAATCCCCGGGCCAGGGTCAGGTCAAACTCCAGCCGGGATCCCACAGGATCTGCCTCCAAATAATCAAGCAAGCTGCGCACCTCACCGAGACCCTCCTTTCCAACAAGGGAAGCTTCCAGCTTTTCTTCCAGAAACCCAAGTTTCTCCAGGTTTGATCCCTCCATATTCAGAACGGGCTCAAGCTTCTCTATGGAACTTTTGCTCAGCCCTTTCTGCTCCAGCTCATTCAGAACTCCCTCCTGTCCAATCTTTTCAAGCTTATCGATGGCCACGGTGATATCTGTCATCTGCTCCGGTGCCCCGATTACCTCAGCAATGCCAGCCAGTACCTTCCGGTTATTGAGTTTAATCACCACCTTCAGGCCCAATGCTTCAAATACTTCATCAATGATCTGGATCAGCTCAAATTCATTGAGCAGGGCATTGCTGCCAATCACATCCACATCGCACTGGTAGAATTCCCTGTAACGGCCCCGCTGGGGGCGATCGGCCCGCCAGACCGGTTGGATCTGGTAGCGTTTGAAAGGAAAGGAAATTTCATTGCGGTGCTGAACCACGAAACGGGCAAAAGGAACTGTAAGATCGTACCTTAAACCCTTTCCGGAAATCAGGGTCCCCAGTTTGCCGGCAGGGGTTTCGGCAAGCTGCCCGGGACTCAGTTTTGCCTTGAAGTCGCCCGAATTGAGGATCTTGAACAGCAGCTTATCTCCTTCATCCCCATATTTTCCCATTAGCGAGGAAAGGTTCTCCATGGCTGGTGTTTCGATGGGCAAATAGCCATGTACTTTAAAGATCCTTTTGATGGTATCGAAAATATGATTGCGTCTGGACATCTCCAGGGGCGAAAAGTCACGGGTTCCTTTAGGGATGGATGGTTTATCGGCCATTGATCAGTTTCCTTCTATTTATTGGCCTTGGCCAGTTTCTTAAAATCACTGGACAGAAACGCATCCGGTTTTTTGTCACTTACTTTGTGGTAATCAAAATAGTAAAACTTTGCATCGGCAGCCCCGATCAGGATCTTATAGGTGCGTGCCTTCATTTTCTTTCCTTCGGGCCCCACCTTGTGCAGCACCACGGCATTTTCATCCTCGGCCATGATCAGCTCTTTGATGGTCTCCCTGTCCACAAGCTTCACCTCGCCTGAATAAATGGCCCTGATCCTGGAAAGGGAGGAAACTTCCCTTTCCAACTCCTCTTCAACCAGGTAGAGGGTCTTCCCCTTCACCTCTGACATATTCTCATTGTAGTAGTTGTAGACATTGTGATCCACAATACGGATATCCCGGGTAATCAGATTAACATGGTACTGAAGGAACCTGACCATGATCCCGATTTTATAAGCATAGTGATCCGCATCCACCCCGTAGTAGGCCATGGGAATATTGGCCACATCCTTCAAGTCGTCAATGGATACCCGATCTCCCCCCAGAGACAGACAGAGAAACTGGTAGCGGGCATTTGATTTATCCTTCTCGAAGCTTACAGTGGCCAGGTACAGAAAAGAGGCATTTTTATCTTTACTCTTCTCGGCAAAATCATCCATTGGAAGAAACTCATATTCGGTGATATTCCAGAGCTTTTTCACGGCATCCTGGATCTCCATGTTGTAATACGACAAGGGATTACTCTCAAGGACCACATAGGTCTTGGTGGTATGAAAATGGTCCAGGTCTTCCTGGGTGGGAAGATATTCTCTTTGTGCCTGCAACTGAATGAAAGGGATCAACAGCAGCAGAAGGGCATAATACTTTTTCATGTGATTTCTATGGGTTTGGATTTATAAATCAGTCAGCCGGGAAATAAAGCGGATGTTTCTCATTGTAAAGACGTATATATACGAACTTCATCTGCTTTTGTTTCCGGTTGCGAAGCGAGTTGTATTCGTCTGCCAGCTCGGGATCTTTCATCAGCAGAACCTCTACACTCTCCACATCATACTCCATGACATCGCCGGTATCAAAGTCAAGCAGGTACTGTCTCAGATCGGTACTGCCCACATTCGACTGGGGCATGGAATAGCGGTTGTAATAATATGAATTGGAGTAGTAGGGATTGTAATAGTAAGGATCGTAGTAGTTTGGATTGTACGTAGTCACCGTTGCTACAAAATGGCAGATGCTGCCCATAAAACTGATCCTGTGAAAAGCAGAACCCACATTAATATAAAGGATCCCATTGCGGCTGTAGCCCCAAATATCCTCTGTCCTCAACACTTTCTTGACCCCATTCTCATCGTAAATTACAATCTCCTTCAATTGGGTAATCTTATCATAAAAAGCCCGGTCGAACATATCTTCATCGGTAACAATGCGGGCAGGCGGAATGGGATCATTCTCCTTCACACTTTCAAAACTCGCAAACAGACCATCTCTGAATTCGAAATCCGGGGAATACCGCACCATGGGTCTCTCCTGGGCCTGATCCTGCAGCTGCACCTGCTCTGGTTCTTCCTCCACTGCTTTCAGCTCATCCTCGGGAATTGGTTCCAG
>JAYEOJ010000010.1:0-6214 GCA_034722835.1 Bacteroidota bacterium
ACAGCGAAGGGCTGGATGTACTGGGGTATCTGATTGAAATGCTGTCGGGGCTCCCCCTGGACAGGTTCTTTACGGAGCGGATCTTTGATCCCCTGGGCATGGAGGATACCTACTTCTATTTGCCTGATTCCAAAAAAGAACGGCTGGTGGCAGTTCAGACCTGGGAGGATGGGACCTGGGTCAATTACCCGTCTACCCCATTTTACGATCCGGATTACCCCGTTAAGGGTGCCAAAAGCTTTTTTTCAGGTGGCGGGGGCTTATCCAGCACAGCAAAGGATTATGCGAACTTCCTTCAAATGTATCTGAATCTTGGCGAGCTTAATGGAGTGCGATTGCTAAGCAGAACAACCGTTCAACTCATCATGAGCAATCAGGTGGGGGATTTGCTGGGTGAATCAGGTTCCTATCATGGCCTGGCCTTTGGCGTTATTGATGAAAGGGGTGAGGCCATGGGTGGCAAAGGCAATGCCGGAACATTTGAATGGGGAGGCTACTTTAACACCTCTTATTTTGCCGATCCCGAAGAGCAAGTCATCGGAATTATAATGAAGCAGACCCAGGAAATTCCGGCTGATGAGACCGGCTGGAAATTTCGCCAGCTGGTTGGTCAGGCCATTGATAACTAAGTTTAAAACTCTTCTATATTTAGTTGACAATCAATAATAAAGGGTCTAACTTGTATCTTTGAATCCATAAAATTTCCAGGTATGAAAAAGAACTATTCTGCAGCCATTCTTTTAGTTGCTATTGTCCTGTTTACAATCTGCATTGCCTGCAATCAGCAATCTGATGAAGGTGCTTCCACTACAGATGTCCGGAGTGTTGATCCAGTAGAGGGTGTTTGGGAACTCACCAGTCGCTATTGGGTACTGGATGATGATACGATATATGCAGACGAAGTTGGTGTTCAGCATAAAATCTATTCTGATGGTTATGTGATGTGGACATCTGATCCCGCGCCCGATTCATCCGAGTGGCATGGATATGGGACGTACCGGCTTAGCAATGATACGCTTATTGAAAAACTTTCATCCATGTCCTTGCCAATGAAGGTAGCAATGGGATCAGAAGACGAAGCCATGCTTATAATTGAATATGACGAGAACTTCTTCAAGCAAGCCATGGAACAAGAGTTTCGTGACACTATTTATCAGTACACTGAAGAATGGAAGAAACTCAATTAAGTTTCTTTGCGGCAGCATACAGGAATTGCAATCTGCATTACGGTAACCGGCACCTTTGAGAATGACTGGCTGGGGATGAAGGCCACCGGGAAGAAGATCACCTACACAGGAGTGAATATCAACCGGGTGGTGGATGGCCTGATCGTGGAGCACGGAGGAGCTGCCAATATGCTGGGCCCTCTGCTGTCCGTTCACCTGGGCTTAGAGATCGGCATCAATTATTAATGGCCCTAATCCAGCTGAATGGTGAGGGGCCAGCCGGTGAACTGGGCGGCACCCTTTTCCAGCACAAAGACATCCCTGGGCCAACACTCGAAGGTGACCTCGCGTGTGGGTTTGTTAAAACGGATCAGTCCGAAGCCGGCACCGTTCAGGGAACCTTCAGGATTTGCATAGGCCACCATGGTGATTCTGTTGTTGAAACCATCAAAGTAGTCCCCTGTCCATGGCAAAGGATTTTCCGGATCATGGTTCATGCCGGGCTGCTCATTTTCGGGCCACCACCATCTTTTATAGTAGTTCACAATGGAAGGAACCAGAAAGGTCCAGGGACCGTCCCTGAATTCTTCAATGCCATGCCGGACCAGAGTGGTCAAATGCTGATCTCCGCCAATTTGTACTGCCCTGGCCTTCCTGATGGCCCTGAGTGCTTTATTGCGTCCTGTCTGTGGCCATCCGTTGGAATCCATATCTGCATAGAGGCGGTTCTCTTTGCTGCCGTGCAGGTGTGCGGTTCCGCCAAAACCGGTTTGTGACAGTACAGCTTTCATCTCCACACCTTCTCTCTGAGCTCCCCATTGATCCAGGAACTTCAGCTGGCGCTCACCCAGCAATACCAGGCCTTCAAGATCCAGGGATGCAGGGTCGTAATCCGGACTGGTAATATGATCGGGCCGTGGCCCCTGCTGGGGGATTTTCCCATTGGGGCCCGACTTGAATTTACGGTCCTCGATAATGGCAAAGTCCACTCCACCCACCACCAGGTTGGTATAATAAACGCCGATCCCCTGTTCGATGGGTGTGGGATCGAAAGGATCTGGGAGGTGGCTGGTCTGGCATCGCTCCACCATCTTTACGTATTCAGGATGGTACCTGTACCCACCGTCGTCGCATCCCGGGGCTGTTGAAACCTTGCCATTTTCCCCCCAGAGATTACCCTGTCCCACATCATGATCATCGGGTATCGAAATACAGGGCCTGTTCCGGAAGATCTCCCGGAACTGGGAACCAAATAACAGCCACGCTGCAGTATGCTCTTTGTGGTCGTATGACTGGTCGCCCGAGAAGAACAGAATATCCGGATCCAGTGCATCAACATTCCGGATGTAGTTTTCCCTGCTACCACGATCCTGGTTGCTATTGCCTGTGAAAGCCGCCAGCACAATCTGATCCTTCTCAACCGGGTCGCGGCGGATCAGGCCCTCGTACATGGCTTTCTTTCCATGCCTGAGCCTGTAAGCCACATTTTTGGTGGCATCCCAGTTCTCGATTCTGAAAAGGGCCGACCAGCCAATGTCGTTCACTTCCTCTGTGGCGATCTCCTGCCACTGTCCGTCCGTTTCCACCTCCAGCCTTACCATACGCGTTTCATCCGGATAAAGAGGATACAACTGCGCACTCAGCTTCAGGGTGTTGTTCATAACGGTATACATGCCAAAGGCCACCACCTGGTCCCGCTCCACCTTTACATCGTGGATGGGATTGGGAGCGCGGTTCCACCAGTCGTTGGTACAGATGGTATCCAGGTCCGTAAAGGGTGCCATCACCGGAGGCTCCATAACTTTTGTCTGGCAGCTGAACAGGGCGATAAGCAGGACTGGAAGCAGTAAAGTAAGAAGTGATTTTCTCATGTCGGGCGTTTATCAGAAGTTTCCTTAAAAATAGGGGATAATCTTTAATTGATATCATGATGTTGAATGGATTTATAAGCCAGCGCCAAAACAATTCTTACCTTTGTCTGAATTTTTACTGAAAACATTACGCTTTTAACCAACAAATAATCTGATGAAAATGAAGAATCAATTGCTTTTTAAAGTGCTTTTCCTGGCTGTGGCAACAGCATTGCTGGTGTCCTGCAATACCGGATCAAAATCTTCGGCTGCTGCTGAGGATGACACAACTGAGACTCCGGATTATCAAATATCGCTGGCCCAGTGGTCCCTGCATAAAACCTATTTTGGCGGATCGATTTCTGACTGGCAGGAGTTTAGCCGGTTGTTGGAGGAAGCTCCCGACTCCCTGCTGCAGGGCGAGATAGATCCCTTTGATTTCCCCAAAGTGGCTGCGGGATATGGAATCAACTGCATCGAGCTGGTGAATACCTTCTACTTCAGCAAGGCCAATGATATGGAATACTGGACAAAGTTTAAGACCAATTGTGAAGAGGCTGGTGTGACCGTGGGTCTGATCATGTGTGATGCCCTTGGCAACCTGGGGGATGCTGATCCCGAGGCACGTATGGCTACTGTGGATAACCACAAGCCCTGGGTGGATGTGGCTGCCTTCCTGGGCGCCAAGACCATCCGTGTGAATGCTGCAGGACAAGGGACTGCCGAAGAGGTGGCTGCCAATGCAGTGGACGGACTATCCAAGCTGGGTGCATATGGAGCCAGCAAGGGGATCAATGTGGTTGTGGAGAACCATGGCGGTATCTCCTCCAATGGAAAATGGCTCTCCGGAGTGATGACTAAGGTGGGAATGGACAATGTAGGTACCCTTCCCGATTTTGGAAACTTCTGCATTCAGCATGGCGAGGATGGTTGTGCTGAGGAGTACGACCGTTACCTTGGAATGGAAGAGATTATGCCCTTTGCCAAGGGAGTCAGTGCCAAGTCCAATGTATTTGATGCGGAAGGAAATGAGTCCAATATGGATTACCTGAGGATCATGAAGATCGTAAAGGCCTCCGGCTTCAAAGGCTATGTGGGCATTGAATATGAAGGAGCTGAGCTTTCAGAGGACGAAGGAATCAAGGCCACCAAGGCCCTGCTGGAGAAGGTTTTCGCAGAGATATAGCAGTTTACAGCATGCTGTTGCTTACGCAACCTGAATATTGTAATTTGCATCTTATTAAAGATGAGAAGAGCAATCGCACCCTTTATCCTGCTCCTCTTTGTACTTGCAGGATGTGAAACTGAGAAGGATCCGGTGGAAGAACCGCTGGATCCTTCTTTGCATTTGACCGATGGCTTCTGTCTGCTCAAAAACAGCCGGGTGGTGCTTAATCACTACGACATCGACTACTATGATTATTCGGCCCACCTGATCTACCTGAAGGATCCCGGTGCCTTTGAGGAAAAATTCAAAGAGCAAGGGCCGGGAGCGGTCTGTGCCGACAGTACCTGGATCTACGATCTCTCTTATGTTTTTTATGTTTCTTCCTATATACCGCAGGGACCGGTTATCTGGTTCCCCTTAATCTTGTACGCGGATGATATTGTGCATATTGATCAGGCCTGGGAAACTGCAGTGATGATGGCCGGCGGTCCCGATCCCCGTGAGGACCCCCGTATTGTGGAGGCGCTGAAGAAGTATGGCCAGTTCCGTCATGGGATCCAGTTTGAGATCGTATCGGTGCAGTATAACTCCCCGGATGATGTGGTGCTCGAACTGGATATGTGGAACGAGGATGCTGTGAACTACTACTACTGGGATCCTGAGAAAATCGGAATGGAAATCTATCTTTATATTTCCATGGGTCTGACCTTCTATGATACAGATTCGGAACTGCGATACAGGCACCGGGTAGAGCCTGCTCAGCCGGACTCCTGGAATCCATTGGATCTGGAGAACATGTCCCTTTTGAAGAGTGATAGTACGGTGAGGCTGAGCTTTGCCTATGATCGCTTCGATACGGTTCCGACGGGGAACTATGTGGCACTTTTCGAATTTGCTGCACCCACATTCAATATAGAGCGGGAGGATCTGGAGCAGCCCGATGGCCGGATCTGGTTGGGAGAACAGTACCTGACCAGCGAGGAGGTGGTGGAGTAAAATATATGTAAATGAGACGAGGCAGCATTGCACTGATCCTGTTTTTGTTCTTGATGGCAGGATGTGAAAAGGATAAGGATCTGGCAGATCGTCTGCTGAGATCTTCTGTTGAACTCACCGATGGTTACTGCCTGGTGCATGATGATCAGGTGGTGCTTAACCATCACGACATTGAACACTATGATTACGGAACCCACCTGATCTACCTGAAGGATCATATTTCTACCGGAGAACTACTGGAGGAGGCAGGGAACTTTACAGTCTATGCAGGCGGTGAGGAGATTTACACCATAGGAACCCAGCCGGGATATTCCTCTTATGCACCGGTGGGGCCCTTTATCTGGACCCATCCCACCTTTTATGCGGACAACATCATTGCCATTCATTATCTCTATCCCTATGAGGTTCTTGAGGGAAACACAGCAGATCCCCGCGAAGATCCCTGGATCATCGAGGCCCTGGAGAAATACGGACAGTTCTACGAGGGCCTCCAATGCGAGATTAGCTCCATCTGGTTCTCCTCCCCCGATCACCTGGCACTGAATCTGAAACTTACAAACCTGGACCCGGTGAACTACTATTACCTGGATCCTGAGAAGATGGGCATGGGGCTCTTTCACTATTTCACCAATGGCCTGACATTGCAGCATGTGGAAACGGAGCAATCCTATACCAATAATGTGGAACATCAGGAGCCTAATCAATGGGATAGCTTTGATATGGAGTGGATGACGCTGCTGGAAGGGAACAGTTCTGTAAACCTGACCCTACGCTATAACAACTTCGAACAGGCTCCCGAGGGAAGCTATCAGGCCCGGTTTATGTTCCCGGGATTGCAATTCCAGGTAGAGCACGACGATCTGGCTCAGCAGCATGGTCAGATCTGGCTGGGACAGCTCTGTGTTTACAAGGAGGTGGTGATATCACATGATTTATTCTAGATCAAGACCAATTTCATCTTTATAATATACCCGAAAAGGTATATGAAATGGAAACTGACAAGAGAAGTTTATCCGCTTTCTTGAAGGATAAAA
>JAYEOJ010000011.1:0-6167 GCA_034722835.1 Bacteroidota bacterium
TAAAAACATGAGTGCATCTGCAAAGGGGAGTGTCGAAGAGCCGGGCAGGAGTGTCAAAGCGAAGTCAGGGTTGAATAAATCCATTCTGGACCAGGGATGGTTTGAGCTTCGGCGTCAACTAACTTACAAGCTATTCTGGATGGGAGGAATGCTGGCTGAGGTAAACCCGAGGCATACTTCACAACAATGCTCAAGTTGTGGGCACGTGGCAAAAGAGAACAGGATGTCGAGAGCTGAATTCAAATGCATTGCCTGTGGGCATGAGGCCAATGCTGATGTGAATGCAGCCAAGAATATTTTAACCGTCGGGCAGACGGGGATGATGGCCTGTCAAGCGAATCGCATTAGCGGTCGGCAGCAGGAACCTGCAGGAACCCGCGAGGAAGTACTGCCCGTGGCTTCATAGAAGCCAATGGATTCCCTTTCACTTTAGGGAAGGGAGGATGTCAAGTGACGATTATCGAAGTGTTGTTGAAAAGTAAGTGCTTTTATTTCTCCCGTATTTTCACTTAATTGAGCTTATGCGTTCCGGGAGACATACCCTTACTTACCTGATTTTTGTGGGATTTTTCCTGGGAATCCTGTTTGGCTGGCTGGTGGGAGAACCCATACTGGTGGTCGCTGAACCCATGAAAGAGTTGTTTCTTCGGCTTTTAAAAATGGCCATTCTCCCGCTTGTGATTACCTCCATCATCAGTGCAGTGATCCAGGTTGGAAGTGGTAAGGGGTTGGGAAGGATTAGTTTACGCACCTTTATTTATTACATTACTACAAGTATTCTGTCCATCCTGACCGGACAAATTCTGGTGAATGTTTTCAAGCCCGGAACAGGCGCTGAGATCGGACTTGCCGAACAACCCGAAGGCATCGGAGTGGTGGACCAGGGCTTTGGAGAACTGCTCCTTAACCTGATTCCTGAGAATCCCTTTGCTGCCATGGCCAATGGCGATGTGCTTCCGGTTATCTTCTTTTCCCTGCTGTTTGGTTTTTTCGTAACCCGGCTGAAAGAGGAGCAGAACCTTTTAATGGGTAATTTTTTTCGGGCGGCCTTTGAAGCCATGATGAAGCTGACTTCCTTTGTGATCTGGACCGCTCCCATTGGTGTGTTTGGAATCATTGCCGGGATTGTGGCCCAAACCGGATTTGAGGCCTTTGCCTCCCTGGGAAAATTTTTCCTGGTGGTCATGGCCGGACTTTCCATACACTTTTTTATTACCCTGCCCCTGATTCTCAAACAGGTGGGCAAGCTTAGTCCGGTCAAACACTACAGAGGCATGCTCTCTGCCCTGATGACAGCTTTCTCGACCTGTTCAACCATCGTCACTCTACCTCTTACCATGAAAGCCGTAACAGAAGTTTCCGGAGCGTCAAAAAAGGCAGCCGGCTTTGTGCTGCCCATTGGTGCCACCATCAATATGGACGGAACAGCTCTCTACGAATGTGTAGCCACCATTTTTATTGCCCAGGTCTATGGATTTGACCTGGGTCTCGCCCAGCAGGGCATCATCGTCCTGACAGCTGTGCTGGCCTCCATCGGAGCGGCCAGCATCCCCATGAGTGGATTGGTCATGCTGACCATCATTCTGAATGCTGTGGGACTTCCCCTGGAAGGAGTGGCCATGATCCTGGCAGTGGATCGTATCCTGGATATGTTCCGCACCACGGTCAATGTATTTTCCGATAGCGTAGGCGCTGTGGTGATCAGCAGGATGGAAGGTGACTCATAAAAAAAACCGTCCCTGCATAAAGCGGGACGGTTCCTTTTTCTTATTTTATAATAACTAGAAGCTGAAGTCTATGCCGAAAGCAAACATGCTTGTCTGCTTTGCATAAGTATCAGTATAGGGTACTCCAACCATTGATGTTTGCGACATACTGTAATCGTCGTAAGAAGTGGCGCTGTAACCCGCGTTGAGTGTGATCATTTCGCCCAAATTAACGAAAACACCAGCTCCCCATGAGGCGCTCTTCAACCCATAGGTCAGGCCTGACTGATAATTATCGTTCACTCCATTGTTACCGGAGGTATATCCGGCACTTACACCTAAGATCGGCAAGATTTTATACTCCAGGCTGAATGCCCAGGTATAACCGTTTTCATCTATGGTCGTTTCATTATCAATCTGCTCTCCCTCCTCATCCGTATAACCATAATAGGCACTTTTGTCCAGATAATAGTTAAAACTGGCTGTAGCAGTAAGATTCTTCAGCGGGCGAACCTCTGCTCCAAGGGCAAACAATCCGGGCATATCGGCTCTACTTTCTTCTCCATCGGGAAACATGTCCACATCATCCACCTCTGTATCATTGGTCAAAACAATTTTGGTATGATGCTCGTATTTGGCGGCCAAATTGAGCTTATCAGAAAGATGGATGTTTACGCCGATTATCGGGGTAAACCCCGAACCCGACTGAGTTGCCTTGAGCTCTGCATCTGCAGTCATGGCATCGAGTACAGTCGCATTGTAATTTAGCCCTGCAATTGCTTCGTCCATTTCTGGAGATGGTGGAAGAGCTTCCAGATTGGTTGCCACCCTTCTCATATAATCCCCAGGAGTCTGAATGCCGCCATATGGAGCATCGATAACCACCCCGGTTAATGATCCTTCATAAGAATTGGAGGCCATTACGTATCTTCCTCCAATGGCAACTGAAATCATATCATTGATGGCATAGGTAGCCCCTGCCTGGACTCCATAATATGTGGATGAGCCATTAAAGCCCGCGCTCATATCATACGCGGTAACATTCCTGTAACCAGGGTCCCAGCTAGTAGCATCGTAAATAGACTGGTCCAGGGGTTCTAAACTACCATATAACATCGGTACCAGGGAAGCTACGGGTACCTCAAAAGTTGGAAGTCCCGTTTGAAAATCAGCACTACCGCCTCCGCCAGGGATATTGAAACCTAATGAAAAGGCCCATTTATCCATTTTATAGGCCGCATAGACACCTGGAAAAATAGGAGCAGATAATTCAGCATCATAATCTACAGGGGCCCCATTGAGGTAGGTATAATCACTGCTGACCGTTCTGGTCTGAGAAATGGTCTGGTTAGACAGGGAGAGGTGCAGTCCATTATTCAATTTTGCCAGTCCGGCTGGATTGAAGTAAACCGCATCAATCCCAAGTGTAGCATTTCGGGACATGGTTCGAACCCATGCTGCACTCTGATTAATATTGGTAACCAGTCCTCCGGCATAAAGTACTGGAGTTGATACTAAAACTGCCAGTATCAATAAATTCAATCTTTTCATGAGATAGTTTTTTTGTTTAGCGCACACAAGTAAGGGAAAAAATTTGGAAATCAACATTTTTGCCCGGATTTGGTTATCTCTATACTATGAATAAACGAGTAACAGGACTGGGGGGCGTTTTCTTTAAATCGGCCAACCCACAGGCATTAAAAGATTGGTACGGAAAGCATCTGCATATTGAGAGCGGAGAACACGGAGCTCTCTTCAAATGGAGACAGGATGAAGATCCGGAAAAGGCTGGATATACCGCCTGGAGCGTATTTCCAGAAGATACAACTTACTTCAAACCTGCCACCAGGGACTTCATGTTCAACTACAGGGTTGAGAACCTGGAGGAACTGCTACGGGTATTAAAGGAAGAGGGAGTGCAGATTGTGGGAGAAATGGAAGAATATCCCTACGGGAAATTTGGATGGATCATGGACCCTGATGGCAATAAGATTGAGCTTTGGGAATCCGTAGATGAAGCTACGCTCTAATATTTCGCGTCAAATCAAAGAAACAAATCTGGGAGAACAGATACGGTGCGGAAGAATATGCTTATGGTAAAGAGCCAAACGCGTTTTTCTCTTCGCAGCTTGAACTTACAATCCCCGGTCAATTGCTGCTGCCGGGAGAGGCCTCTGTAATCCGATTCCGCGTAATCAAACCCATTTAGAATGATTAGTCACAACGATAAACAGACAACACCAGTAACCATTAGCTTTAGCGAAGAACTCTCATCCGGCATTTATCTGATCGGGTTCAAGCGTACTTTTGATTTTATAGCCGGCCAGGTCATTGGGATCGCAATCAGAGAAAATGATGCCCGCAGGTTATATAGTATCTGCAGCGGGGAACAGGAGGATGAAATCAAAATCTTATATAAGGTAATTGAGGAGGGATATCTGACACCTCAGTTATCAGACCTGGAACACGGGGATACCATCTGGATTACCCCAGCAGGAGGAGTGTTTACGGCTGACTCCGAACCGGCGGTCTGGATTGCTTCAGGAACAGGCCTTGCTCCTTTTTATTCCATGCTCCGTTCAGGACTGGGAGAGAATAAGACCCTGCTTCATGGAAACCGTTACCTGGAACAATTTCACTTCTTTGATGAATTCCAGGAAGTCCTGGGCCAGAACTATATCAGATGCTGCAGCGCAGAAAACGGTGAAGGGGTTTACCAGGGACGGGTTACCGAATACCTGGAAGAACAAGATGAACTTAATCCGGCCTTAAAGTACTACCTTTGTGGAAGTGCAGATATGGTGGTTGAAACCAGGGATATTCTGATCAGCAAAGGCGTCCCCTTTGGCCACATCATCTCTGAAATATATTTCTGATCCATGCGGGAACATTTGTTTGGCAAAACTCTGGAAGAACTTCAGGCTGTAAGTCATGGTCTTGGGCTCCCCGCCTTTACCGGTCGTCAACTTGCCGAATGGCTCTACAAAAAAGAGGTCTCTTCCTTTGAAGATATGACCAATCTTTCAAAGAAGGCCAGGGCCCAGCTCAGTGAAAATTTTGATACAGGCCTCCAGGCCCCGGTAGATGAACAGGAATCCGTGGACGGAACAAAAAAATACCTCTTCCCGGCTCTCCAGGGAAAATATATAGAAACCGCCTATATTCCGGACGGAAAGCGCAGTACGCTCTGTGTTTCCTCGCAGGTGGGTTGTAAGATGGGCTGCCTGTTCTGTATGACCGGGAAACAGGGTTTTCAGGGGAACCTCAGTTCGGGAGAGATCCTGAACCAGTACAGAAGCATTCCCGAATGGAGAAGCATTACCAATCTGGTATACATGGGCATGGGTGAACCTCTGGATAACCTGGATGAAGTTTTACGTAGCCTGGAGGTGCTCACATCGGATTGGGGATTTGCCCTGAGTCCCCGGAGAATTACTGTATCAACCATCGGCATTACCCCGGCCATGCTTGAGTTGCTCAACAGGAGCAATGTGCACCTTGCTGTAAGCCTGCACACGCCCTTTGATGAAGAGCGCCGCAAACTAATGCCGGTCCAGCAGGTCTATCCCCTGAAAGAAGTTCTGAAAGAAATAAAATCATGGGATTTCGGCAGGCAACGCAGGGTTTCCTTTGAGTACATACTGTTCAAAGGTTTCAATGATTCAGCAGCTCATGTGAATGAACTTTCAAGAATCCTGCACGGGATCCGTTGCCGGATCAACCTGATTCGTTTTCACCCCATTCCGTATACTCCGCTTGAATCGCCCGACGAGGAAACCATCAACTCATTTAAGGAAAAGTTGAACGCCAAGGGAATCACAACGACCATCCGCGCCAGCCGAGGGCAGGACATCTGGGCAGCCTGTGGGCTGCTTTCCACCAAAAAGCTGGCTGATAAATAGCTGAAGATCCCATCAATCCTGTAAAAAGGATGCAGTGGTTCATTGATCTCCTGATGCTTTTTTTTCCTTCAATTTGTCTGGTGTGTGGCAAAAGGCTTCATGCTCCGGGGGCAGTTTTATGCTTTGAATGTGAGATAAAGATGCCAAAGACCGGGTTTGGTGATCAGGATAACAATCCGGTCAGCAAAATATTCTGGGGAAGGGCTCCAGTAAGAAAAGGAACTGCCCTGTTCCGCTTTGAAAAAGGATCTGCCTACCAGGCCTTGCTTCACGAACTCAAATACCGGGGAAACAGGAGAGCTGGTATGTATCTGGGGCGTATGCTGGGACAAAAATTAAAGCACACTGCTTTTTCAGATTGCAACCTGATGATCCCGGTACCCCTTCATCGGCTCAGGCAGAATCAGCGGGGGTACAACCAGAGTGAGGTCATCGCTCGTGGGGCTTCAGAAATAACAGGAATTCCGGTAGCGGATCATCTGATTGTGAGAAAAAAGAACGCGCGGTCGCAAACCGCCATGAGCAGGCAGGAACGCTTTGAAAATATGGCAACAGCATT
>JAYEOJ010000012.1:0-6165 GCA_034722835.1 Bacteroidota bacterium
GAAGGATTGTTTGGATTTGAATAAAGAATGGAAGAATAGTGTCCTTTCTCTATTTCCACCTCCATTTTCTGTCGCAGCTTTTCGCCCCTGTAATCATACAGATCAAAGGAACCAAACTGGTGTCCCAGTACCAGGCACTGCTGTTTCTGAACAGGAAAGCCAGGATCCAGAAACAGGGTTCCGGTCCGCTTCTGGTCAGATCGGTTCACCACCATAAATGCAGCCATTCCTCCCATCATCGATCCCACGGAAGGAACGCAGTGCATGGGATCCACATCCACATCCAGGAATTTTTTAACGAAGCTGGCAGCCTCTTTCTTCAGGGATGGTATCCCTTCAATATTGGGATATTTCGATGCCACTCCCTGGCGAAGGGCAATCATTTCAGCCTCGGTTCCAACGAAGGTAGGATCCAGGCCGGGAACCCCCATTTCCATCCGGATATACTCCTCTCCGGTAATTCCCTCAATATCATTGACGATCTTCACAAGCTCCCGGATGCTTGCTTTTCCTGCAGGATGAATGCCAAAGGCATCTATCACTTCGTTGACAACTTCTGATGGTATTGGAGTCGGTTTCATAGATCTGACACTAGTTGATTATACGTATTCTTGAATCCACCACAAACAGCTGATCTCCGCGTCCCATGAGAGGGTTCAGGTCAAGCTCTGCAATCTGATCATTGCCGCTAAGCACCACAGAAAGCCTTACCAGAATCTCCTCAAAGGAAGAAATATTAATTCCGGGCTGTCCTCTCATCCCTTCAAGCATCTTAAATCCTTTCAGGGAACGGATCATCCGGCCGGCCTCTGCCATGGACAGGGGAGCTAGTCCCGAGGCCATATCCCGCATCACTTCCACATAGATACCGCCCAGTCCGCAAAGCATCACATGACCAAATCCCGGCTCATACTTGGCCCCGATAAACAGTTCAAGCCCCTCCAGCATGGGTTGTAGCAATACACTCGTGGCCCCTTCGATTTTTAACATGCGCTGGAAATGCTCCATCAGGTCAATATCATTATCGATCCCCAGCGCCACGCCCCCAACATCTGATTTATGAAGCGGCCCAACCACTTTCATCACCAGAGGAAACCCTGTCTTATGTGCCAGGCGATCCAGGCTGGCTTCGTCAAAGGCCACTTCTTCACTCACCCGTGGAATACCAGCCGCATCAAGAATGCTCTGGATGGCACCCGGGGAGAGGTAGCCCTCTTCGGATCCGTCAATCAGTTCCCTGATGGTCTTGAGATCAATTCCATCCACTTTTGCTTCTTCTGCAGCTGGTTCCGCTGTTCCATTGACAAGAGTAAGTGCAGTACCAAGCTGTACCTCATCTGGAAAATTGATGGTGCCGTGCGACAGGAAAGCCTCAACCTCTTTGGCTGCAGTGGTCAGTGAAGGAAGAACCGGATAGATGGGCTTATGACACTCTTGCATCTTCTGATACAGCAAATCATATACATCGAAAACAGGGGCAAGGCCTGGCGTGCCGAAGATGACAACGACGCCGTCAATCTCCTTAAAAAAGTGTTCACAATAATCGATACATACCCCCAGTTGCTCCGCATTACCGGTTGCCAGCATATCAATGGGGTTTGAAGCGGACGATCCCGGGTATAGATGAGTCAGAAGCTCATCCACCCTGGGCCCCTCCAGTTTGGGGACATCCATGTCCCCCTTTGCCAGCTGATCTGTAAGCATGACAGCCGGTCCGCCCGCATGCGTAATAATGGCCAGGTTCTTCCCCTTCAATGGCGGATGCAACATCACGCAGGCCACCGTGGTCAACTCCTCTCTCCCGTAACATCGCACAATTCCTGCCTTGCGGAAGAGCGCATCGACAGCCATATCTGAGCTGGCCATGGCGCCTGTATGCGAGGAAGCTGCCCTGCTTCCGGCATCTGTGGTACCCGCTTTAATAGCAGCAATCTGGCAACCTTTCCCAATCAGGGAGGTGGCATGTCTGAGCAAACGGCCCGGATCCTTGATGGTTTCAAAGTAGAGCATCTTTACCCGCGAAGAATGCTCCTTGCTGTATGTTTCATCCAGGTATTGCAGTACATCTTCCACACCAAGCTGGGCAGAGTTCCCCACTGAAAATACATGGTTAAACCTGAGCCCCTTTTGCAATCCTGATTCCATGATGAATACAGCAGTGGCCCCGCTTCCGGAGATGAAATCGCAGCCCTGTGGATCCAGGTTTGGAATGGGAAGAGTAAATACGCCCTGGTAAGCCGGAGTCATCACACCTATGCAATTGGGACCAATCAGGGCAGCATCATGCTGATTGCATATTTCTACAATTTCCCTCTCTACTTCAGCTCCCTCATTGTTCTCTTCACTGAATCCTGCCGAAACAATAATAAATGCCCGGGTTCCCTTGGTCTCAGCCAGTTCTCTCACCAGGGAGGCACATAGCAGGGCGGGCACAGCCAGAAAGGCCAGCTCCACAGCAGGCAGGTCCCTGATTTCCCTGTAGGAAGGCAGGCCCTGTATTTCATCCTCTTTGGGATTCAGGGCACACAGAGATCCCTTAAAGGTACCAGTGCGAATATTATGAAAGAGTTTCCCTCCGGGCTTGGTGATATTATTGGAGGCTCCTACAACGACAATACTCTCAGGATTAATAAGTTGGCGATTAATCATTCGAATCAGTTTAACAGATTCAAAGATAACAAAGCAGATTTGTGTCTTCGCCAGATGGGGAGTGTCTTAGAACACTGCCAAACAACAGGAATTAAAAAAATAAGGCAAGTTGCTGTTCTTCCAAAAATCCTCAAAAGATTCGCAACTTGCCTTGCACCCCAACAATTACTTTTCGCTATATAAACCAATAAATTGAAGATTTGTTTCTCTCCGGGGGAATTTTAACAAAAGAAGGATGTTTTTTAACATTTGGAGCTTCTCTCCTCAACCGGCGAGCACCGATTTTACTCTGACCCCCGGGAGCCTTCCCAGCTTGCCCGCAAGCGATCCGATTAAATCAGTATTTCCTTCAAGAACCAGGGAGATGACGCTGGTGGCACGATCCCTGAGGGGAATGCCCTGGCGTCCCAGGATCATATGGGCATGATCAGTAATGATGGCATTGATCCGGTGAATATCACCTGTTTCGTCAACCAGGATAATAAGAGCTCCGATTCGCTGTTCCATGCAACGAATATACTAATAAATGAGTTCCCTTACGGCATCAAGCAGGCGGGTGAGGTCAGGATCCCCGGAAGGGGCCAATCGAAGATGAAAACGGACCAGACCCTCATCATTTAACAGAGATATATCCTGATTAATTGGAAAGAGAAGGATGGGCCCCTCCCCCATATATACAAGGGCCTTTTCGTACTGTCCTTTGCACAGGAATGATGCAGCATATGCCCCCCCCGGAGGGATCAGTTTCAAGGGATCAACCACCGGGATCTTAAAGCATGGTTTCCCGTATATCGCCTCCATTTCAGGCATGGCTTCCATGTTTGCACGGATCATGTAGTGATGCTCCAGATAGGCATTTGCCCGCTGGATATTCCCCTCCTTCAAGGCTTTCCGGATCTTTGTGCTGCTTACTGTCTCATTCTGGATCTCCTGTTCCGGTATTTCTTCCACGCGGAATCCGAAGCGCTCCCTGGCCTCGTAGAGGGATGCAAAACTCCCCTCCCTGTTGTGTCCGAAATAGTGATTAAAACCAACCACAATGGTATGGGCATGTAGCTTTTCTACCAGGTAGTGCTCTACAAATTCGTCTGAAGTGGTCCGGGCAAAATCAGGTGTGAATTCCATGATGATCAGGTGATCCAGGCCAATGTCCTCCAACAACATAATCTTCTCCGGTTGAGAATTGATCAATTTCAGGTCCTTACCTGCTGTATCCGGATAGAGCACCTTCCGTGGATGAGGATGAAAGGTGATCAGTACAGAGGAACCACCCACCTGTGCAGCCAGGTCATTCAAGCGCCCGATAATGACCCGGTGACCCACATGAACGCCATCGAAGGAACCAACTGTGACTACCGGTGAGGCGATCTCCGGCAACTGATCCATGGACGTATGTACCTGCATGTTATTTCCGGGGACTCTTTACGAAATAGGCTACTTTCTCGAGCGAGGTAATCATATCATACTCATCCAGGTAGACGTCGGGGGGCACATTCAGGGGAACCGTGGTAAAATTCATCAGCCCTTTGATTCCTGCTTCCACGAGCTGGGCGGTCACTTCAGCAGCTGAATCGGCGGGAACGGTCATGATGGCTATGGAAATCTGGTGCTTTTCTACGATCTCTTTCAGCCTGCTTAGCGGATAGCATTTTACACCGGAGATCACCCGGTCTATTTTGGTGGTATCTACATCGAAAGTAGCAATGATATTGAGCTTGTAGCGCTTCCCGACAAAGTAGGTTGTCACAGCTTTGCCAAGATTCCCGATTCCGATCACGGCCACATTCTGGCCCTTCTCCGAATCAAGAATATCACCAATGACATCCACCAGCTCTCTCACATCATACCCTTTTCGCTGCATGCTGGTATAGCCGATAAACATGATGTCCCGGCGAACCTGTACCGCTGTGTTATGATGAAGCTCTGCCAGCTCATGAGAAAAAATATGTGTTTTCCCTTCCTCAAGGCATTGAAGCAGGGATCTGCGGTATTCACTCAAACGTTCAACAGTACGCTCTGGTAGGGTCATATAAATTGCATTGCTCTCATGCAATACTACAAAATATTGTTAATTAAATCACAGTTTCAAATCAAGAATTCTGTTGATATCCGTCAACCTTCACGAAAATGGAAGAATCACACTGAATTCACTTCCTTTATCGGGAATGCTTTCCACATGAATATGTCCCCCGTAGAGCTCGGCAATTTTGCTTACGATGGAGAGGCCCAGACCTGAACCATCAATCCCCCGGGTACGGCTGTTTTTTATTCGGACAAACTCTTTGAACAGCTGTGAAACCTCCTCTTCACTCATCCCAATTCCAGTATCCTTTACCAGGATCTCAACGGCCCGTCCCTTTTGCAGAACCCTTACCTCCACCTGGCCACCTTCCCGGTTATATTTCACGGCGTTGGACAGCAGGTTGTTGAACATGATGTCCAGGTCAGACGGATCCGCCTCGTAACAGAGCTCCTCACCTGTGTATGTCACAGAAATATTTCCTTGTATGGCAAGAGGTTTGATGGTGGAAAGAGCCAGTTCTGCCCGTTCCCGCAGATTTACCTGCTCAATTTTCTCATCTTTTCGTTCCAGTCTGATCTTGGTGAAATCCAGCAGATCCAGAATTAATGCACGCATCCCATCCACCCGTTTGAGAGAACGGTCCAGAACTGCATCGTAGTCGTGCAAACCCTCGCCCAGCTCCCTGTTCTTGATCATTTGAAGGTAGCCCTCAAGTGCATTGAGAGGTGATTTTAACTCGTGACTCAGTACGGAGAGAAACTGGTAACGAATCTTTTTACCCTCCTCCTTCATGGTTCGCGTAATCTTCTTCAGGAAATACTGTTTGGTGATCAGGTCAATGCTGGATTTTAATTCTGCCGGGGTAAAAGGTTTGGGTATGAAATCCCAGGCACCATCATCGGTTGCTTTAGCTGCAATTTCCAGGGAGGCATAAGAGGTGATCATGGCCACCATGATATCCATTTTCTTCTGTTTGATAATCTCGAGCACCTCCATCCCGTCTATTCCGGGCAGCTTGTTATCCAGCAATAAAATTTCAGGGGGAGTGTCCTCCAGTATCTCCAGGGCCTCCTCCCCGCTGGCTGCCTCCCGGCATTCAAACCTGTAATCATCATCCATAAAAGGGAAACTCACGGTGTGCCCTTTCAGAATCCGAAGCACTCCCGAGCGGATACCCGGCTCATCGTCAACCACCAGTATTGATAAAGTTTCCATAGAATCAATCCAGATATTTCTTAACCAGCAGTCGCAACTGTTCCATTCTGAAACCCTTCTCCAGGTAGTGATCTGCTTTTATCCAGGTCCTGCTGCCCGGACTGTTCATATCAAATGAGATACCGCGTTCCGCCGCAACTGCAGTAGAGATAATCACAGGGACTTCAGGCCGGCACTTTTTGATCTTATAGGAGAGAATGAAACCACTGTCCTCCTCTTCCATCATTAAATCCAGAATAGCCAGATCGGGGCACCCGCTTTCCAGGTAACGTTCAGCT
>JAYEOJ010000013.1:0-6160 GCA_034722835.1 Bacteroidota bacterium
CGGCCAGCTGCAAAAATCCCTTGCATTGCACCAGATTTACATCCCGGATGGAGATGAAAAAACCGGAAAGATTTTTATAAAAATCAATCCGAGCATCCTCAGAAGATCGCCCCGGGAGCTTGCAGAAGTGTTTAATTCACTTACACGCTGATGTGAAATGCTCAACGGCTCGCTTGGCTGTTCCCGGGCTCAGGGGTCCGGATCACCCACAGCCCGGCAAAGGTGATCAGTCCGTTGAAGAGCAACAGGGTGTAGCCCAGGTAGAAGTCAAACCATTCGATCATCAGGAGATTCAGCAGATAGGCCAGCGCGGGCGACAGGAGGACCACCACCGGGACCCACCGGTCCTTCACCCGAATCCGGGTAAAGAGGCCAAAGAAATATAGTCCTAATAAGGGACCGTAGGTATATCCGGCAATGGTAAATACCGTGTTGATCACGCTGTCGTCGTTCAGCGCGCGGAAGATCATGATGATGGTGATCAGGAGAAGCGCGAATCCGATATTGACCCCCTTCCGAATCCTGGTCTTTTCCTGATCTGTTTTATGATCCAGCTGGAGGAAGTCGGTATAAAAGGCCGTGGTCAGGGAGGTCAGGGCGGAATCGGCTGAGGAAAACGCGGCCGAGGCGATCCCCAGCATAAAGATGATCCCGGCGGCTGTGCCAAATTGGTTCAACGCGAGAGAAGGAAATAAATTATCCGTATCAAGGAAGTTCCCGGCCTGATCCAGGGGCAGCACCATTCCGTTCATCTGGATGTAGGCATACAGCAATACACCCAGGGAGAGAAAGATCAGGTTGGTCACCACCAGGATGATGCTGTACAGGTAAATGTTCTTCTGGGCCTCCTTCAGGTTCCTGCAGGTGAGGCTTTTCTGCATTTCGTTCTGATCCAGTCCGTTCATGGCGATGGCCACCACAATGCCCGTAACAAACTGCTTGTAGAAGTTCTTTTCGAATTTCCAGTCCCAGTTAAAAATGGTGGAATGCTCGCTGTTGACGATGGTGCCTGTCATCTCCCCGAAAGAGAGATCCATATCCCTGGAAACAATGTAAATGCTCAATCCTACTGAAAGCAGCATCATAGAGGTCTGGAAGATATCGGTCCAGACAATGGTTTTGATCCCTGCCTTGTTGGTGTAAGCCCATATGAGCAGGATGGTGATGCATACCGTAAGCATAAAGGGGATGTGGTAATGCTGGAAAAGGGCCAGGTGCAATACGCCCGAAACCACAAATAATCGGAGAGAGGCCCCGATGGACTGGCTCATGAGAAAGAAGAGGGAACCGGTCTTATGCGAAACCGTTCCGAAACGGGTTTCCAGGTAGGAATAGATGGAAACCAGCCGGAGCCTGTAATACAAAGGAAGAAGAACGGTGGCGATCACAAAGTAGCCCACCAGGTAGCCCAGCACCAGCTGGAAATAAAATAGATTGCTGTTCCCGACTTCCCCGGGTACGGAAATGAAGGTAATACCCGACAAGGAGGCCCCTATCATACCGAATGCAACCACAAACCAGGGCGATTGCCGGTTCCCGGTAAAGTAGGTATCCACATTGACTTTGCGGGAGGTGATACGTGAGATCAGGAACAGCACCGCAAAATAAAAAACGAGAATTGTCAGAACTAATAGTGGACTCATGGGTTACGAATATACATTTGTTTACTTTTAGAGTATGAAAGATCTGAAGTTAAATATCGTCAGGGTGAGCTCAGAAAGCGAAAAAACAGCGTGTGCAGATCTTATGGCCGGTTCTGAGCCCTGGATCACCCTGGGCATGTCCATGGATCACATCATGAATACACTCAACGACCCCCTGCATGAGGTATATGTAGCCTATATGAAGGATGGAATCGTGGGGACCATAGTCATTCATACAAAAGGGGCCTTTTCTGCTTACCTGAAGAGCATTGCCGTCAAACCGGCTTTGCGGGGCCAGAAACTGGGTAAGAAGATGATGGAGTTTATCGAAAATGAGATCTTCTCTACCTATAAGAATATGTTTTTATGTGTTTCTTCATTTAACCCGGATGCACAGCGCTTCTACCGGAAACTGGGGTACGAGCAGATCGGTGTATTGAAAGATTACCTGGTAGAAGGGCATGATGAAATACTGATGCGCAAAACCATCGCTCCCATCCTTGAAAGATGATGAAACACACCACTATACAAATATTAAAGCTTTATTTCATATTTCTGCTCATAACAGTCGGGAAGGTCAACTGCGCAGCCCAGGATAATTTTGCTTATTTGCAGATATCTTCTTTTGATATAGATGCTACTCCCCCGGTAGGCTCACCCCTGGCTTATGATACCATGGTAAACAGGTGGGATTTAGGTTTGCGGGCCAGAGGCGTTGTGATTCAGGGATCGGGGGAGCCAATCGTGCTATGTGCAATCGACTGGATCGGAATAGCCAACGAAAGCCAGGATGTTTTTAAAGAAACCATTGCAGATGCTGCACATACGGTTCCTGAAAGAGTCGTAGTACATACATTGCATCAGCATGATGCCCCCATTTGTGATTTCAGCGCTGAAACGATGCTGATCAGCGCAGGCCTTGATCCCGGTGCCTTTGAAAGCAGTTATGCCCGGAGGCTTTTAGTAAACCTGCATGAAGCAATAGTAAATTCGCTGGATAGAGCACAGCCGGTATCCCATATCAGTGTTGGAAAAGCACAGGTCTACAAGGTGGCATCAAACAGGAGGATCATTAATGAAAATGGTAAAGTGGGTATAATGCGTGGATCATCCTGCAGGATTCCGGAATTACAGGCAGAACCTGAAGGCTTAATAGATCCCATGGTTACGGTAATCGGTTTCTGGAATGGTGATATGCCGGTGGCTGTATTGAGCTTCTACGCCACACATCCGCAAAGCTACTATTTAACCAAAATAGCCAATCCGGATTTCCCCGGAGTTGCACGACTTATGCGTCAACTGGAAGTGCCTGATGCCCTGCATGTTCATTTTAACGGGGCAGGTGGTAATATTGCAGCTGGCAAATACAATGACGGTTCAAAAGAGATGCGTGGCATCCTGGCAGACCGGCTTGCCAATGGCATGAAACGGGCCTGGGAGATCAGCAAAAAGGTGCCTGTTTCTCCAGAACAGGTAAACTGGGAAACCGAAGCTGTGCTGCTTCCCCCTGCAAAAGAGAAACTGGATGAGATTGCCTTAAAGGTGAAAGAGGAAGGATACAGGTACCGGACCAACCATATGGGCCAGCTGGCATGGTACAAGAGGCGTCAGGAAGGCAAATCCATTCAGCTGTCCTGCCTGAGTGCAGGAGAAGCCCGGGTTCTTTTTATGCCCGGAGAATTGTTTGTGGAATATCAGCTTGCCGCAAAGGCCATGCGTCCCGATTTGTTTGTATCCATGGCAGCTTATGGGGACTACGGACCATTCTATATCGGCACAGAAGAAGCTTATGACCAGGGAGGTTACGAAATCGATGCCAGCACTGTTACCGGTGAATCGGAGAATATTCTTATGGATGCCCTGCATTCGCTGTTGCATCATAAATAGCTCTTAAGAAAACCAACAAGGACTCAGAATCATGACACAAAAAGACAGTAGTTTTTCAAGGCGCAATTTCATCAAGACTACATCTGCAGTTGCAGTAGCCGGTTCGGTGATACCGGCCTACGCATTTAATACGAAAAGCAGTACACAAACAGGTAAGCTGGCAGCATTGGGAGGTGAACCTGTCAGGACCACGAAGTTCCCCGGTTGGCCCTACAGGGATAACCAGGTCATGGATAGGATCAAGGAGACCACCGAGAGCGGGATCTGGTGCCGTATCCAGGATAAGAAAAATGGTACGGTTATTAGTTTTGAAAAGCAATATGCACAGATGCTGGGCGTAAAGCGTTGTGTGGCTGTTGGGTCAGGGACCCAGGCATTGCATACTTCGGTGGAAGCCCTCGGCCTGGGTCCGGGCGATGAGGTGATCACCTCCCCCTATACCGACCCGGGAACCATCTCATCGATTCTGTCGGCACGTGCCCTGCCGGTATGCGGGGACATAGACCGCTACTCCTTCCAGCTGGATCCGGACGATGTGGAACGCAGGATCACGAAGAACACAAGAGCCATTATGCCTGTACATATGGCGGGCAATCCAGCTGATATGGACCGGTTTGAAGAGATGGCCAAAAAGTACCAACTCTATCTGATCGAAGATGCCTGTCAGGCCCATTTTTCCAGGCACAGGGGAAGGATACTGGGAAGCATTGGGGATATTGGCTGTTTCAGCCATCAGTCCTCCAAGGTGCTGGCCTGTGGAGAAGGAGGCAGTATTATCAGCAACAACGAAGAGCTGATGGAACAGTGCTTCACGGTACAGAATCATGGCACCTCAAAACTCGGCCGTACAGAGACCATCGGACCGAAATACCGGATGAACGAGTTTGAAGGAGCGATCCTGTTGGGACAGTTGCCAACGGTGATGCAGCGTCATGCCCTGCGTAATAGGAATGCCGAATATCTGACTTCAAAGATCATAGATATCCCGGGGATTACAACGCAGAGGCTGTATGATGGAACGGAAGAGGGTTCCTGGTACCTCTACCCGATGAACTATAACAAGGAGGAATTCAATGGAGCGGACCGCAGCAAGTTCCTGAAGGCGATGGCAGCCGAAGGGATTCCGCTGAGCCCTTACATCGGAAATGGCCTGCATAAGGAGCCCTGGGTGGATAATATTATCGAACGAAGGGTATACCAGAAGATGTATGGCAACAGCCGCTTGAAGCAGTTCAAGGAGGAGATGTCCTGCCCTACCTGCGACCTGGTATGCGATGAAGAAATGGTGATGCTGTGGGCATCGGGTCCGTTGCTTGGCACTTTAGCTGATATGGATGATATTGTCAATTCTATGATCAAGGTGTACGAGAACCGGGATCAGTTGCATAAAGTATGATGAAATATTAATAAGGAAAACCATCGCACCCATCCTTGATTAATACTGTAAAGACCACCTAAAGTTCGGATCCATGAAAAAGGAGACAATTGGAATTCTCATGCTCGCTTTGCTTTTCGTCCTGAAGGCACCGGCCCAGGAGCCGATCCTTGAAGCCCCTGCCAAAACCGCCTTTACTGTCAGGGAAGAGATGATTCCCATGCGCGACGGGGTCCGGCTCTATACGCTGATCCTTGAGCCTGCGAATCCATCCGGGCCCCTCCCGGTGATATTGCTGCGTACCCCCTACAATGCAGAAAGGACCGCCGGTAATCTCTCCACCTCCAGTCTCGAAGCACTGCTTGGAACCCGGTTTATGGGTCCCGATTACATCTATGTGTTCCAGGATATCCGGGGCCGTTTTAAGTCAGAAGGCGATTACTTTATGTACCGGGCTCCCAGGGGGCCGTTCAACACGACAACTACCGACGAGACCACCGATGCCTGGGACAGCATCGACTGGCTGGTGACCAAGCTCTCCACCAATGGCCGGGTCGGCATCTGGGGTACCTCCTACCCGGGTTGGCTCACCCTTGCGGCCATGCGTGATCCGCACCCGGCCCTGGCTGCAGCTGTCCCCTTTAACCCGGTGGTGGATACCTGGAAGGCAGACGACTGGTTCCACTGGGGGGCCTTCCGCGGATTTTATGCCTTCGATTTCATCTATGGCATGGAAACCCGGACCGACGCTCCAACTAATTATCCTTATGAACAAAACGAAATCTATTCCTGGATGCTTCCCCATGGAGCGCTGGGAACGAGCCTGGGGCCCCGCCTGGATGAGCGGCATGAGATGTGGGAGTGGCTGATGAAATTCCCTGAATACGGGCCCTACTGGAAAGAGGTGGCGGCCGACCAGTGGTTCGAGTCCCCTTCGCGGGTGGTTCCTGCGCTGCATGTGCATGGCTACTGGGACCAGGAGGACATCTACGGATCGCCCGCGGCCTATGAGGCCCTGGAACGGCTCGATACCGACAACGATCTGAACTTTTTTTCGGCCGGACCATGGTACCACGGGCAGCATTTCGAGGATGGAAGCAGATTGGGGCAGCTGGAGTTCGGGGAGAATACAGCAAAGCGATTCAGGGAAGAGGCACTGGCCCCCTTCCTGCACCATTTTCTGCATGAAAGCGACACGGAACTGCCTGCCCCGGTTACCGTGTTTGAAACCGGAACCAACCGCTGGCTCACCTAT
>JAYEOJ010000014.1:0-6156 GCA_034722835.1 Bacteroidota bacterium
TGGGAGACAAATCCAATAATCCCTTCGATGCTGGGATCGCCGCTATGGATATCAATATCATTAATCAGTACTTCGCCATCGGAAGGAATGGCACTCCCGTTCAACACATTCAGAAGGGTGGATTTTCCGGCACCGCTGGCACCCATAATTCCAACCAGGCGCCCTGATTGCCCGGTGAAACTCAGGTCGTTAAGACCAATGTCCCCGGTTTTGAACTTGTAGCTTATATGCTTCGCCTCAAATACAATTCTGGATTTCACCATGTCTCCCACAAAAAGAGATACCACGTCACTGTAGTAGACCGGTGCGATCTGCTGATTTCTCAGGGATGAACCTGTATTAAGCGGATAGGTCTTGTAGGGCTCCAGCAGCTGTCCGTTCATATAAAGTTCTGCCTGGCCGATGTATTTTACAAAATAAAGGTTGGTGGAGGCGATATGGATGAATCTGATCTGCCCAACCAGGTTTTCCCTGTATATATGTTTGATTTTTTCCCCCGGTCCCTTACCCTGATTGCCATCTACCACAAGGTATTCAATGTTGTCTTCCAGTTTCCCGTCCGACAGGATGAAATTTCTGGTCAATTTAAAATCAGCATCCGGGATATTAAAGGTATCTGATACTGTAGAGATAAATTCCATCTCCTGACTGCTGGCCTGAAGCTTATCCGATTTGATAAATTCCAGCAATTGAAAAAGGACAACGATCTTTTGTGATTGGGCAAGCTCTTCATTAATGACGGTACATATCTTCAGTACCCTGACCGATCGCCTGGATAGCAGACGCTCTTTCTTGCTTACCTGGGCATCCTCCTCCATCACCTGTTTAAAGAAGCTGTCAAAGACATCCAGATAGATGTCCACCAGTTCCTGGTTAAGCTTTCTGTTCAGGAATGATTCAACCATTAATCTTCGCTCAGAAGCATCGCTTCCGGGTCTAGAAACGATGGCAAATAATTGCATTAATGCTTTCAGGATCTCTTCACTCATAGTAGCTGTGGATTAGCAATTAATCCAGAAACAGTACATATACGAATAAAGAGGACGCCGAGTTACAACCAAAGGTAAAATATAAGCAGTACCAGCGGGATCAGGATCCCGACAATGGTCAGAATTCCTCCTCGTCCGGTGATGCCTTTTCTGCCTTTAATGAGAAAGAGACCGGAAATGGCAATCAGGATCAGCCCGAATGCATACAGGTCAGAAAACCAGGTCCACAGTTTTTTTGGTTTGTTGTAATGCAGGTAATTCAGTTCCCGGAAAACGGGTCGGTTTCGAATCTTTGTAAGCTGTATGCTTCCCGATTCCAGGTTAACCATAATATGCCCCCCTTTCAGGTAGATCATTAAATGTTCCTGGTCAGGGAAGTAGTACTGCTTGTAATTCTCTTTCTCCCCCGTGAGTTCCAGAATCTTTTCAATGGTGGGCCGGTCCACATCGGCTTTTCGGAGTGTTTCGGGATACTGGATGATTGAAGAGCGGCTGATGATACCCGGATTCCAGTGCCGGGCTACAGAATGGTTCAATGCGATTCCTGAAATACCGTAAATAATGGTCATTCCAAAAAACAGGAATCCCAGTTCCCGGTGGATCCACCGGTTCAACTTACGCCAGTTCATCTGTCTTACTGGGTAACTTCTTTGAAATCCAGAGCTTCTACAAAATATTCGGCTTTTTCAGCACTGCTGTGAGACTGCTCGACTACATGATGTTCCTTGGATTCATGATCTTCAACGTGTTCCTCTGCAAGCTCCGCAGTCAGGATCCTGAAAACTCCTTTAAAGGCAACGGTCGAACCCTCAAGGGCAATATCAAATTCATCGATATCTCCTCCCGGTACAATTCTTATCTGGGTCTCTCCATCATCAGCTACTATAAAACACTTCTGCCCACCATGCCTGCATACATGGGTTACCATGCCTGAAACGGCCACCTCTTTGTCCTGGTAGTCGGCAGGTGTTGCCAGTAATTCCACGATGGTCGCAGAGACAATTTGCTCAGTTTTAGAAGCTTCCGCTTTGGTTCCTTCTTTCTTTTCGGTCTGGTTACATGAAATTACCACGAAGGCAATAAGTACTAATAATAGTGTACGTTGCATATCAATTATATTTAAATTGCTTGGCAAAAATAAGGAAATTTATTGATTGAAGCTCTCCAGACAGGAATCCAGTTCATCATATATCTCAAATACATGATGCAGCTGAAGCAATTTGAATAACTCCATCACATCGGCATTCACATTGCAGATCTTAAGTTGACCGTAGTGATTGTTCGCCGCTTTCATGGCAGAAAGAAATACGCCAAAACCTGTACTATCAATAAAAGTTATACCCTGAAGATCAAATACCATGTTGGTGTTGGGTTTATTGAAGTACTCCAGTAATTGTTCTTTAATCGGCTCAGTAATCAGCGCATTCAGACGCTGCGAGTCCTTTAGACTCACAACCAGAATATTATTGATTTTTTTTGTTTCTAACATATGGGCTTCATTAATATGAGTCTTCCAGCTCTGCAATTGCCAGTTCACTCTGTTCAAGAAAATGAGTAATCAGAGGCTCATAGCGTTCCTCCTCTTTCTTGTCATGTGTGATGATTTCAAGCTCTTTTAAAAGGTCGGCAACCTCAGACATTCCCATAACGGCCACGGATGATTTTGCCTTGTGGGCGATCTTTGACAGACCATCATAATCCTTATTCTGCAGTAGTTCTGGCATAATGCTTTTGTACTCATCAATCTGCTCCCGAAATAGATCTATCATCTCACGGATAAACTTAGAATCGCCGCCTGACATGGTTTTAAGATAGTTCAAGTCTGTGATCATGATGGCCTGGACTTATGTTAAGGTTGAAAACTACTTTAGATCACTAAAAATATTTAATTTATTTTTAGGAATGAAACTTTCCGAAGTTTTTGTCCGGAGCGATTGAAGATGAAAAGATATCTGTTATTTATAGTTGCAAGCTTGATCACCTGTCAACTTGTGCATGGCCAGCCATCATTCTCTGATAAAAGAGTTAGGGATAAGACTCTGAATGAGGGCATTACTTACGTGCAACAGGGGGAGTATGACCTGGCTGAAATCAGCTTTATACTCTGCCTTGATCTGGATAGCACCTATGCACCGGCCTGGTTGCTCCTGGGACAACTGCATATGGAGCGGGGAAATTTGGAGGATGCATATCAGGCGTTTCAACTGGCTATTCAATACGATCCGGCATTGGGTGAGGCGTATTTTTACAAAGGATATATGCTTCATGCTACAGATACCACCGGGGAAGACAGGAGGCTTTTTGATCAGGCCATCTCCTCTGGATTCCAAAAACCGTGGTCCTATTATTTCAGGGCACTCACGGAAATCAGGGATGGAGTGGACGAGATGGCCATGGATGATCTGGACCGGGCCATTGAATTGAAGGAAGATTTTGCTCTGGCTTACCATGAGCGTGCAGGAATTAAGAGAAGAACAGGAGATTACCAGGGAGCGCATTTTGACTACCAGCAGGCCATTACCTACGATCCTGCCTTTGCCCTGGCTTATAATAACAGGGGATCAGTAAAGATTCTGATGGGTGATTATACAGGGGCCATTGAAGATTATTCGACGGCGCTTGAAATAGATCCGGCGCTTGTTATCGCTCTGAATAACAGAGGATACGCCAGGTACTATACAGAGGATAAAGAAGGGGCATTACTTGATTTTAATGCAGCCATTACCGGTGGTACACAGCTGGCTTCTGCAAAACTTAATAAGGCTTCCCTGCTGGCAGAGCAGGGTCAGCTGGTTCCTGCCCTGAGTTTGCTGGATGAAACTCTGCTGGAACATCCCGATGTGGCAATGCTCTACCTGAACAGAGGATTGGTCAGGGAGCTGACGGGAGATCTTGATGGTGCCTGCGAAGACTGGCACATGGCCCTGGAGCTTGGAGCCGAGGAAGCCAAAGAATTTATTAATGAATGTGACCAATGATATGAGATTTGCTGCGAACACATGGTTGCTTACAGGTATTTGCTTCCTCACCCTGATTGGTGATGCCTGGGCACAGGAGGATGTAAAGATCAGCAGTAAAACTTTCCGTACAGGAATAGAAATGGGTTATAAAGAGGCCTGGGAAAGTGTGAAGGAGGGAGACCGCAATTATAAAGAGGGATTGGGGACCTATCAAATGGCCAGGGATCACTACCTTTTTGCACATCAATACAATCCGGATCATGCAGCACTCAACTATAAACTGGGTGTCTGTTATCTTTTTACGGACAATAAGTATGAAGCAATCGCTTATCTCCAGCGTGCCTATACCATCGACCCTGAAGTCAGTGGAGATATTCACCTTTTGCTGGGCATGGCCTATCAGCTTCTTCTGGAGTTTGATAAAGCCATGGAGCAGTACAATATACATTCCAGCCAGCTGGAAGCAAAAGAGAAGCAGGAGTTTTCTGAAGTTCTTGCTAAGCGCTTCGATGAATGCATGTATGGAAAAAACCTGAGCCGTAAACCTGTCAGGGTGAACATTCAGCCCCTGGGCGAAGAGGTGAATTCAAAATATGATGACTATAATCCGCTGTTTACCTATCAGGATACTGCTCTTTTATTTACATCGCGCCGTCCCTTTGGCAAGGCAAAACGTAACAAGATAGACAACAAGTATAACGAAGACATCTACGGGACACTCCTTGTAAAGGGTATGTTTAAAAAGGCAGTCAGGTATGACAAACCATTTAATACGGATAATAACGACGCGGTGGTGGGTGTGTCGAAAGATGGGAATACCCTGCTCCTGTACCGGGGTAACATTAAGGGAGGAGACATTCAGCTCACTTCCTATCGTCCTGATAAGAAAAAATGGACGCGCCCCAAAAGTGTGACCGGCAGACTCACAAGCAAGGATGGTGAGACTTCAGCCTGTCTCTCTCCTGATGGTAAAGAGCTCTATTATGTCTCCAGGAACAGCAAGCTTACCCATGGCGGCAAGGATATCCTCTTCTCCAGGATGGACAGTAAGGGGAAATGGGAAAAACCCGTGAATCTCGGTCTGACCATCAATACTGCCTATGATGAGGAAGGGGTCTTTATTTCCCCCGATAACAGGTACCTCTATTTTGCTTCACAGGGACACAACAGCATGGGCGGATTTGATATTTTCCGTTCGGAAAGGAGAGAGAACGGAGGGTGGTCGGATCCGGAAAATCTGGGTTATCCCGTAAATACGCCGGATGATGAGATCTTTTTTATTACAGATCGCAGCGGGAACCATGGTTATTATTCGGCCATCAGGGAGGGTGGATCAGGTGAGAAGGATATCTGCAAGGTTGTTTTTCTGGGGTCAGAAAAGGAGTTGATCCTGCAAACAGAGGATCAGCTGGTGGCAGGCCCCGGGTCTGAACTGACTGGTTTTCTGATGGTGCCCGAACTTCGGGATCTGGACCGCACGCTGGTGCTTTATGGTTCGGTGGTAGATACAACTGAGGGCGTTGAGCCAATTGTGGCCAAACTGGAATTTTTTGATCCATCGACTGGAGATAGAAACGCATTTGTGGTTTCAGACACAACAGGTTCCTTTACGGTCAGGCTTCCCGAATCAAAAATGTATGCCATTGAGATAAATGCCTCAGGCTACCTTTATTACCTGGATATTCTGGATTATTCCTCTGCAACGGGCGATGAAAGACTGCATCAGGAATTCTTTCTCAGCAGGGTGGAGATTGGTACCAAGGTCGTACTGGATCATATTTATTTTGAGACAGGTAAAGCCATCCTGAGACCAGAGTCATCTGAGGCACTGGACCAGGTGCTTCGTTTCCTCGAAAACAATCCCTCCATGAAGCTGGAGATTTCCGGACATACCGATAATACAGGATCACTCCGTATCAATCAGAAGCTGAGCAGAGACCGGGCCGGTGCAGTGGTGAATTACCTGGTGGGAAAAGGGATCCCACAGGACATGCTGGCATCTGAGGGATATGCTGATACACAGCCTGTTGCGGAAAATGCCACCGCCGAAGGAAGAAAGAAGAACAGGCGGGTTGAATTCAAGGTGCTTTCCAAATAGATCCTGTTGTTTAACAACTTCTTTCCTTTCGGAAAATATTACTTTTGTCCGTATGAAACAGACGCAATTTTATAGTCATCATCTCGCGTATGGGGCCAAGATGGTTCCC
>JAYEOJ010000015.1:0-6096 GCA_034722835.1 Bacteroidota bacterium
CATTTTCTTCGTTTCAGTCTTCATGAGGTAGACCTTCTCCAGCATATAGGTTACCAGGATTATGGCAGCATTGGTAAGCAGAAGCTCTGCATAACTAACCCTCCTGTTGGCCAGGGAGTTGATCACAGATACCCCGATCACCAGGAAGAGGTAGGTCATCTCCCGGATGGGAATCTGCTGGGTTCGGTACCTGAGCATTCCGAATATGGCGAAGAGTCCCAGAGCAAAACCAATCTGAACACCCACATTTTCAAGCAGCATGATCATGAAGAATACAACCACACTGATCAGGATGTAGGTAAACAGGTACTCCTTCTTGGGGGTAATCTTGTAATAGAGAACCCTGACCAGGACCAGGACCACTCCCAGGTTGAAGGTAAAGCGAAGAACAAGGTCCCAGAAGTCCTCCCAGTTCATTAATTCGATATTCAGAAATTCAGGCATGATAGGTTTATTTTAGGTTTAGTTTGTACTGCGAATTAAGTTGATTCACCTTCCGGACTTTGCTTTTAAATCGATTCTGTTTTAATCCGGAGTGAAGCAGGGCCATCCCGATGGCATACTTGCTAAAACGACTTGGTTTGATGCGAAGCCTTTTCAGGGCCGCATTCAGTTTTGAACCAGCCAGGAGATTTTCAAATTTAATTTCAGCAATGGCAACCCCGGGAAGATCCAAGTCCTGATCAGTTTCCTTACTGGCGAATTTCAAACCGTAATCGAGGGTCACGCGTTCGGTCTGTGCATGACTGACAAGGGTAATCCGCATAAATAAATTCTCCATGGCGGAGTCGATGCCGCTACCAGCATAGGGAGAAACTGACTTAAGGAATTCTTCCTCTTTCAGCAGGGCTGCATGATCCATGGTGTTTGTCCGTACCCGCTTTTTGCTTGTAACACCTTTGGCGTTCTTCTTTTTCACCTCCAGGAAATGAAGCGTGCCCGAGCCATATCTCCGGATCCGTACCTTGTGCCTGTTGGCCAGTCCACGGTGATGCTTGTGGTACATCTCGCGGCCATCTGTATCAAAATAACGGGTATTGTAATGCTGCGAACGTGATCCATCGATCTCCAGCACCCTGTAGTCCTTGCTAACCATCTCCAGGAGGTCGGGCAATTGCTGAAAACTGAACAGGTACTTCTTGTCCTTCCGGCGCATCAGGCTTGCCTTGTTCACCTCCTCCAGGGAGATGACTTCAAACTGCTTCAGGATTCTATCTATCTTATTTCCGGAACTCATATTCATATACCTTCCGCTTATATAGCTTGTCCCTGTTATTGAAATACTGCTTCTCCACTCTTAAACCATCTTCATAGATGCTCTTTTCGGTCCTTTCCACTTTGCCTTTCGAATTCAGAAATACCTCCTGCACCACCTTTCCCTCTTCGTTATAGGCATATTGCTCCCATCTTTTCACCTCGCCCTTGCTGTTGAATTCCTTGAGCTCCAGGAGCTCGCCTTTTTCATCATAGGTTTCAATGGATTCAACCACAGGTTCGTCCATGCCCTTATCAATAAAATACTCGTACACGGTCCGGGATGCAATCTTTTTCTCCTGGATGGTATTTGTGTTCTGTCCCGCCAGCGGCCCGGCCACAAGCAAAAACAGGCAGGTCAAAATAAATAGTATCCTGGTTTTTACTTTCATAGAATCAAATTTATAGTTTTTCAATCACAATTTCACCAAGATCAACCACTTGCTCCAGGTCATTAATGCTTACCTCAAATTCCAGGGTCACTTTATCGGACTCTCCGGTAACATCATCGGAATAGATAAATATCAGGTAGTTTCCTGGAATCAGTCCCCCGAACTCAAAAACTCCCCCGGTCTGAGTCCGTATACGATCGTCGTAAAAGGTATGCCTGTTGTAAGTCAGGTAGATCTCCTGTTCGGTGGCATAATAAGTTTTTTCAATAACCAGGTTGGGCCATGTGGAAAGATCCACATAGTCGATCACCTTCACCACCCCTTTGATCATGGCGGCCCCGTCATCATAGTCCAGCGTACTCAACTTCTCCAGACTGCCAAGCTTGTGTTCCTCTCCCCTTTCCAGTGAAAGCTCATACACCTTCTCATCCTCCAGAGGCAGGGCCAGGCTCGAATCGCGTGAGACAAAAAAGACCCGGTAGTCCCCCGGATAGAGGTACTTGAACATGAACTGACCCATATCATTGGTCCGGACCCTGTTACCCAGACCTTCATCGTTCCCGTATACAATGAAGATCTCCTCATCCACTGCCGGTTTCTCATAGATCAGCAGGGAGAAATCATCGTTGTAAAACTGCTCTGTAAGCGTACCGGAAATGGATCCGGTTCCTCCCGGTCCCTCCTCCTTCTGACAGGACTGAAAGAGAAATACGAATAAACCTAAAGGAGCAACTACTAGGAGCAGGGAAGAGAACTTTTCCCGGCTGTTTTGGTACCGCATACTCTAAATAATTTTTTAACTGACTCAAATATAACAAAATCCATTGCCTATTGTGCGGCCTGTAACATATGTTACCAAATATTGAACCCCTAAACTGCATCTTTGCAATAGAAACATAAAAAACTTCAGCGCTATGATACGAGAAATGGTAAAGATTGATGAGGACCTATGTGACGGATGCGAAGCCTGTATTCCAAACTGTCACGAAGGAGCACTGCAAATGATCGACGGAAAAGCCAGGCTGATCAGCGACCTGATGTGTGACGGCCTGGGTGCCTGCCTGGGGCATTGCCCCCAGGGTGCAATCACTATAGAAAAGAGAGAGGCAGAACCCTATAATGAGACCAAGGTTATGGAGATCATGGTGGAAAAGGGTGAAAATACAGTAGTGGCCCATCTTCAGCATCTGAAGGAGCACAATGAACTTGAGTTTCTGAAAGAAGGTGTCCAGTACCTCAGGGACCACCAGGAAGAACTAAACTTCAGCGTGGAGAAGGTCATGAGCAGGGTACATCATGCAAAGGTGGAAGAGGAGCAACTGGCCTGTGGTTGTGCCGGTTCAGAGGCACGCAGTTTTACTCCCCAGTCCATGGCAGGAGGAACCATTCCTGCTGCAGGGGGCTTTACCATGGCATCAGGCACAGTGAGCGAACAAGCCTCTGAATTGAGACAGTGGCCGGTCCAGATGCACCTGATCAATCCCGTGGCCTCCTATTTCCAACAATCGGACCTGGTTCTGGCTGCCGACTGTGTGGCATTCTCTCTTGGTAACTTCCATTCAAAATGGCTCAAGGGAAAAAGTCTGGCCATCGCCTGTCCCAAGCTGGATTCAGGGATGGAAAGTTATGTGGAAAAGATCCGTGGTTTGATAGATGAAGCAAAAATCAATACCTTGACGGTGATGATGATGCAGGTGCCCTGTTGTGGGGGACTGATGCAGATGGTGAAGATGGCCGCCGGACAGGCTCAGCGGAATGTACCGGTCAAAAGGATCATTGTAGGAGTGGAAGGAGAAATTCTGAGTGAAGAATGGGTCTAAGAAATTAATTTAATATGTATCATAAGCCCAGCAGTACTGAAAATGCCACCAGGCTTCCCATTGACCAGAAGGCCTGGTTGCTTCACCAATTTGAAGAACTTGAAGTCATCCGCCTCCACCTGCCACCGGGTGAATCCATGGAGAATCATATCAATGAATGGAGAATCATATTTTTTGTCCTCCGTGGAAGTGGCTCCCTGAATGTGGAGGGCAGCATTTACAAAATGGAAGAACAACAATCCATAGCCGTAAAGGCGGGCTTAGAACGCTACTGGAGCAATACGGGGGAACAGGTCCTGGAACTGCTGGTACTGAAAACAAGAGATGGGGTATGAGTGGACCACAAAAAAAGCAACTGCGGCTTCCACTTGCCGTATTCCTCTTCGTCCTTTTACTACTTATCCCGGTCCAGCTGAAGGTTGAAAACCCGATGCTGCTTCTGGAACGTTTTGTTCCCGGGGCTGGCTGGTTCGAAATTGTACTGATCGCCCTGTATGGAGCTGTTGTGGCCTATCACATGCAGGATCCGGCGAAGGTACAGGTCTGGAGGAGATACACCTGGCTGGCCTTCTCCATCGTATTCTTTTCCCAGCTGATCCTTGGACTTTCCGGATTTGAAAAATTCCTGATGACCGGGAAACTGCACCTGCCCATTCCCATGATGATTGTTGCCGGTCCCATTTACCGGGGACACCTCTCTGTGATGAGCATCCTCTTTGTAAGCACACTGGTTCTCTCGGGACCGGCATGGTGCAGTCACCTCTGCTATTTTGGAGCCATAGATTCCATCAGCGCCAAAGGGAGAACCAAACGATCACCAATCCGAAATAAATGGGCGCTCAAATCCACGGTGCTTTTGCTTGTCATCGCCGGCGCCCTTGTTCTCAGATGGATGAAGGTACCAACGCTCACTGCCACCCTGCTTGCCATTGGATTCGGTGTTATTGGCCTGGGCTTAATCCTGCTGGTATCCCGAAAAGAGGGCCGGATGGTACACTGTACCGCCTACTGTCCCATCGGCACGGTAGTGAATCTGACCCGCTTTATCAATCCTTTCAGGCTGACCATCGATCAGAAAAGCTGTACCGATTGTATGGCCTGTACTCCCAAATGTAAATACGATGCCCTGAACCGGAAGGATATTCTTACCAGGAAGCCTGGAATAACATGCACCCTTTGTGGGGATTGTCTCTCCTCCTGCCATGCCGGGTCCATCCAATATCGCTTCCCGGGCCTCTCTACCCGAAGGGCCAGAAACCTGTACCTGTTGATTACCATTTCACTGCATGCGGCCACCATGGCCCTGGCCCGCATCTGACATCGCTTTCAGTATTGGAGAAAATTGACTATTTTAGGTAGGCAGACCCGAAATAGAATGGACGAACTTGTCAACACGCTACAGAACACTTTTAGGATCACACCGGAGAATCAAACCAAACTACTCTATTCTCTTCTGATCCTGGTGGTATTCGGACTTATCCGCTTTGTCGTGCTGAAACTTATCTGGAGACTGACCGAAGATCCTAAATCACGCTATACCTGGAAAAGGACGGTTTCATTTGTGGTTGGCACCCTGACCCTGATCCTTATCGCCAGCATGTGGATCAGTGCCATCGGTCAGTTCGGCGCTTTTCTGGGACTGCTGACCGCAGGCCTGGCCATCGCCCTTAAAGATCCCCTTACCAATATTGCCGGATGGATCTTTATCCTGACCCGCAAGCCCTTTGCCCTGGGCGACCGGATTCAGATCGGGGAACATGCCGGGGATGTAATTGACATCCGGCTCTTCCAGTTCACTTTAATGGAGATCAGGAACTGGGTCAATGCAGATCAGAGTACCGGGCGAATTATCCATATACCCAACGGGACTGTCTTTACCAAAACGCAAGCCAACTACAGCACAGGATTCAACTACATCTGGAACGAAATGACCGTGCTGGTCACTTTTGAAAGCAACTGGAAGCTGGCCAAGGAGATCCTGCTAAAAATAATCCGTGATCACTCAGAGGACCTTTCAGAAGATGCCAAACAGAAGATCATCGAGGCCTCAAAAAAGTATATGATCTTTTACCGGTACCTGACCCCCATTGTATACACTTCCCTGGAACCCAGCGGAGTATTGCTTAGCATGCGTTATATCTGTGATCCCAGGAAAAGGCGCGGCACCGAACACAATATCTGGGAGGATGTGTTAAAGGAGTTTGCACAACAGAAAGAGATCGAATTTGCTTATCCCACCCAGCGCTTCTATACCCGTCCCGCTGAAAAGGACGATTCACCCCTGTAGGCCAAACCGGTTTAATCCAGCTGAAGGACCACTACCGAACGGGCCGGCACAGTTAATTCCAGTTTCCCTCTGGTGAACCTGGCACCATTGAATTCCTCCGGAACTACCTCCTCCGGTTGTGCGAAACTGTTATGACTATCCATCTGCCCGGAGACAAGCACCTGTCCCTTCACTTTTGCTGATTCTTTCCCCTTGATCTCAACCTCAATGGCGATCTCTTTCCCGGGATCAATATTTACCAGGGAAAGGTGGATCCTCCCCTCCTGGTCCATGGATACACTGGCACTGATAGCTGGCAGAGATTCTGAACCAAAAGTATAGTCAGGAGTTTTAAGTGTTTGGG
>JAYEOJ010000016.1:0-6079 GCA_034722835.1 Bacteroidota bacterium
ATGCCATCCTCTATAACCTCGACAGGGGAACCGTATTGCCCTATGGTGACATATCCATGCGGGTGCCGGTGGAGCTGGGTTTGGACAATGGAATGGAAGCTGCTGTTTACCTGGCCGATGAGATTGCCCTTTCGCCACGATTCACACTCTACGGGGGTCTCCGCTTTTCAAGCTTCTTTTCGCTTGGTCCGGACGAGGTACAGGTGTACGGTGAAGGATTGCCCATGCAACCGGGAAGCGTTGTGGATGTGATTGATGCAGATCCCTATGAGCTGATCAAAACCTATACTGGTCTGGAACCCAGGGTGGCACTGAATATTATGCTGGGAGCCAATAACTCTCTGAAGTTCTCCTATAACCGGGTCAACCAGTACATGTTTATGTTAAGCAATACCATAGCCATATCTCCTACCGACCAGTGGAAACTGGTTGACTACAACATCAAACCTCCTTTCGTGGATCAGTTCTCCATGGGTTTTTACCAGGACTTCCCAAGAGGTGGAGTGAACACCTCCCTGGAGGTCTATTACAAGACCATTTCGGATGTGGTGGATTATCGCGACGGTGCGAGCTTCATAAGTACTCCCAATGTGGAAACGGTAACCCTTCAGGGGGAGCAGGAAGCCTATGGAATTGAGGCGCTTCTAAAGAAGAATGCCGGCAAACTGAGCGGATGGATCGCCTACAGTTACTCCCGTTCCATTATGACTGTGGATTCGCCCTATCCCAATGAAAGAATCAATTACGGTGATCCCTATCCTTCCAATTTCGACCGACCGCATAATCTGAGCGTGGTGACCAATATCAAGTTGAACCGCAGGCTCAGTTTCTCTGCCAACATGGTCTATACCACGGGACGACCCGTAACCTATCCTGTCTCTATTTACTATGTGGATGGAATGCAGTTTATCGATTATGCCAACAGGAACAGCTATCGCATCCCTGACTATTTTCGTCTGGATCTTTCCATTAACCTGGAAGGGAATCTGAGGGAAAGAAAGCTTTTCCACTCATACTGGATGTTGAATTTCTATAATGTGACCGGAAGATCAAATGCCTACTCCATCTATTTCCAGAACGATGAGGGCACGATTAATGGATATAAACTCTCCATTTTCGGGCAGGCGGTGATTACCCTTTCCTGGAACTTTAAACTCGGGAACTATGCCAGTGAATAGATTCCATATCATTCTGCTGATCGGGCTGCTGTGCTATTCATGCGTAGAGCCCTATGATCCTGTTATCAATGAGACACAGGAGGTGATGGTTATCGATGGAATGATCACCGACAGGCCGGGCACTCACAGGATCACGGTCTCTCGCTCCACACCTTATAACAATCCGGTGTTCGAACCTGTAAGCGGATGTGTGGTATCGGTCCAGGATAATCTGGGCAATATGGAATTTTATACCGAAAGCTGGGAGGAGGATGGAGTCTATGAAGCTTACCTGGATGAGCCTTTCCTGGGGGTGGGCAAAGTATATTCCCTGCAGGTGGTTACTCCCAACAGCAGTGTATATGCTTCGGATTATGATACACTGCTTTCCTGTCCCCCCGTCGATGCGATCTACTACGAACAGGAAGTTAGCGGGGGCGAGGACCCGGATGATGTCTGGCAGGGCCTGCAGTTTTATAATGATGTGAGGGGTTTCGAGGGAGGTACCCGGAATTACCGGTGGAAGGCCACTGCCACCTGGGAGTATCATTCACCCCATACATCAGATTATGTCTGGTATTATGGCTCCGTCCTTCCCTATCTGGAGGATACGGTCTCTACCTGTTATCTGACAGAAACCATTGAGACGGTCTATGCAGCATCGACTCAGCTGCTCTCGGAAAACAACATCTTCCAGAATAAACTGCACTATGTTTCGGATCAGACTCCCAGGCTTGCAGAACGCTACAGCCTGCTGGTGGAACAGCATTCTCTTACCGATCAGGCTTTTACCTACTGGGAAAAGTTAGCTGCTCAATCGGCAAATTCTGCCAGTCTGTATGAAACACAGCCTTCCAGCAGTCAGGGAAATATCTACAATGTGAACCGGTCTTCAGAAAAGGTCCTGGGCATTTTCTACGCGACACAGGTTACGGAGGACCGGATTTTTGTGGACTATGAAGATCTGGATTTTCCGGTAGGTGCCTATACCTGTAGCCTGGATACACTATTGAATAATAACACCTTCTATATTGATAACTATTATTATGTGATCTCCCTGAATCCACTTGGCCCCGGTCCGCCCTGGCTATATGGTCAAAAAAGCTGTTTTGAATGTACTCAGCTTGGAGGAGATAATGAAATACCCGATTTCTGGTAATGAAGACAAAAATAGTCTCATATCAACTTTTGGTCATAGCGATCCTTTCAGGATGGGGAGGAAATGTGCTCACGGCCCAGACACCATTTGACAGGGAATACCGGGAAGTTGCGTCTCAAATTCACGATCAGATTCAGGTGTTTACCGATCGTTCCGTGTATGCGGTTGATGAGACCATCCATTTTGTTGCGGATCACACGCTAAGTGGTCCTATTGGAGCGAATCCCTGGAGCAGTGTGCTTTACGTGGAACTGATTGCCTCAAATGGTCAGCCCCTGGTACAGGGAAAGTATCATCTTTCCGGGGGAAGGGCAGAAGGTTCGCTACATATTCCCGGGGAATCGTTGACGGGCGACTACTACCTGAAGGCTTACACCCGGTGGATGCGGAACCAGGGGCCCGGGAGTTTCAGCTATACGGCCATGAAGATTATCAATCCCTTCCGGTCTGAAGTGATCGATCCTACAAATGGAGATGATGCCCCCGCCGGTGTTCAGCATACGGCATACATGGAGGGGATCCTGGATTGCTCCACAGCTTCTGATTCTTACAGGGCTGGTGAGGAGGTGCTGTTACGGGTGAAGGGAGCATCTCCAGCAGATGTGAACGGGCTGGTCGCATGCATAACGGTGGTTCCGGAAGGTGCCATTGATCTTTCGGGCGGACTCTATTTGCCTGTTCCTGGCGGGGAGGAGGACTCGTTCAGGGTCAGATTTCTTCCCGATCTGGGCAGAGGAGTGTCCATTTCGGGTACTGTCGTGGATTCTGGACAGGTTCCGGTACCCTATGCTAACCTTCACTTTTCCCTGCTGGGTGATAATCCGGACTATTTTGCTACCATGTCTGATATACATGGAAGGTTTGTACTGAACGCACCCGCAGGTATCGATGAGAACCAGGAGTTTTTTGTGACGCCCGGACAGGATGAGGGAGACGGACTGGAAGTTCGGATTGACGAAGAGTTTGATTCCCGGGCTGTAAACTTTCCAGTGGAAGCATTCAGCTTGAACATGGATGAACAGGAGCTGGCCAGGAAAATAGCCCTGAACATGCAGCTTGCAAAAGCATTCATGCCTGAAACTGCATCAGCGCAGATTTCTGTAGTGGACGACATTTCTGAAGGGGATCGCCTACCCTTTTACGGAACCAGGGTGAACCGCTTGCTTATCGATGATTATGTCAGGCTGCCCAATCTGGAGGAAGTATTTATTAATCTGATTCCCGAGATTCAGTTTTACAAGCAGCGGGGAGTGACCAGGATCAGGATGATGAGTGACAACAACTCCATCGAGGTCTACAATCCATTGATTATGATCGATCATGTCTCTGTATTTGACCACGAGGCGCTGCTGGCTCTTTCCCCGGATAAAATCGAGCGCATCGACCTGATCAATGAGGTCTACCTGAAGGGAAATGTAACATTTGGAGGGGTTCTTGCCATTCATTCGAGGAAAGGAGATATGGCAGGAATAGATCTTCCGGAGGGATCCTATTTTTTTGATTACCAGTCATTTCAACCCGCGGTCAAGCCGGCGGAACCAGCTCCTGTACCGGATAAGCGGGTACCGGATACCCGCAACACCATCTTCTGGACAGAAGGATTGAATCTGGAACAGGGAAGCCAGAAGGAGTTGAGTTTCCGGGCACCGGCCCATGCAGGTTCTTATGTGATCCTGGTCCGGGGCATTTTACCCGATGGGCAACCATATGCCGCATCAACAAGCTTCCTCGTGGAGTAGTGCTTCTAAAAATCAATATCTTTGCAGCTTCAGGAAAGGAAATGAAGGAAAAACAGAACGATTTTCCATTGCACTCTTTTTATGGGGACATCCATTCGACCTACGACAGGGTGAACCGGATTTTCACGTTTGGAAGAGACCGGTCGTGGCGCAAAAATGCGGCCAGGGAGCTTCTGAAGTCCGCCCCCCTGCGAGTACTGGATCTCTGTACGGGAACAGGCGATTTTGCGCTGGAGCTGGCTCGGCAGTCAGCCCCGATTTCAAATAGAATTGAGCTCACCGGCTTTGATTTCAGCATAGATATGCTGCAGGAGGCCAGGCGAAAGCAGGAAGAGATTCAAAGCAGGGAAAAGTGGCCCGCGATCCGCTTTATGGAGGGAGATGCGGGGGCGATGCCCTTCGAAGATGGCCGCTTTGATTCCATGGGAATCACCTTTGGCATCCGGAACCTGGTATATGAGAATTCCAATGCCATGAAACATCTGGAGGAGATGAACAGGGTGCTGCGATCCGGCGGACAACTGGTGGTGCTGGAGAGCAGCAAACCGCTCAGTCCCCTCTGGAGAGTATTCAATGGATTTTATCTCCGCTTTATCCTGCCTTACCTGGGTGGATTGATTTCGGGAAATTTGAAAGCTTACCAGTACCTGGCCTCTTCCTCCAAAAACTACTATACCATGGAGGAGATGGGAAAGATTCTGGATGTAGCCGGATTCAACATGATCCGCAGCAGGTCCCTTTTCCTGGGATCAGTCATGTTGCTGGTACTGGAGAAGAGATAGCAGGAAATTGTATATTTGAAACTAGAGTTTGACAGGATGACCATTGATGAGATAAACGCCGCGTGCAAGAATACATTTATGGACTTGCTCGGCATCGAGTTTACAAGAGCTACGGAGAGCAGCCTGGAGGCCAGGATGCCCATCACGGCAAAGCTCTACCAGCCCATGGAGGTGGTACATGGCGGAGCCCTGATCTCCCTGGCCGAAAGTGTGGGAAGTGCAGCATCCTTTCTGCTGGTGGACCCGGAAAAGTTCAATGTTCTGGGCAGCGTGGTGAACAGTCAGCATATCGCTCCAGCCAGGAAGGGAACCCTGTTTGCAAAGGCCAGCTTGTTGTTAAAAGCTGATTTTAAACATATCTGGGATGTGGAAATTACGGATGATTCAGGCAAACTTATTTCAATCAGCCGTGTTACCAATAGTATTAAACCAAGAAAGCCTGAAGTCGTACGCTGAGCAAATGCCATGAACAAGGGTCTTATAGCCATCCATAACGCCACTATTACCAAAAACATTCCTTTTGTAACCTTTCGTCTGCCACAGCAGGAACATTCCACAACCTATATTCAGACCACTCCTGGAAATGTGGAGTGGAACAGTATCCTGGATATTTCAGGGGAAACCGGGTTTATCATGGCCCCCTTTGATACCCGGAACGGTCACCGATATATCCTGGTGAAACCGGACCTGGTGATCGATGGGGGAGAGATCAGCAGGGAAACCCTCCGCCAGGTGGAAGCCCTTGAATCAAGGCCGCAACCTCAATGGAATGGAATTTACCCGGTGGTAACCGGGCGGGAGGAATACATGGAGCAGGTGGATGCCATCAAATCATCCATTGCCACCGGTGCTTTTCAAAAAGCCGTGCTATCCCGTATCAGGGTCGTAGACGGGATGCATGTTGAGGTCATCCCCAAATTGTACCAGGCCATTTGCAGAAAGCACCCCAATGCCTTTACCTATCTGTTTAAGAGTGATGAACACTTCTGGCTAGGGGCCTCTCCCGAGCCACTTCTCAGGCTAAGGGAAGGGAAGGTCTCCACGGTATCGCTGGCAGGAACCAGGCCCTATGCCGAAAAGCACCTTGACTTAAACAGGTGGACCGCCAAGGAAGTGCTGGAACAGGAGTATGTAACCCGCTATATTCATGATGTCTTGCGGGCATTTCAGGTGAAGGATTACCGGATCAGCTCCCCCTACGTGAAGAAAGCCGGAAACCTGCTGCATCTGCGTACGGATTTT
>JAYEOJ010000017.1:0-20774 GCA_034722835.1 Bacteroidota bacterium
AAAGAAAGAACAGGATACATCCTCTACCAGAAATCCGGCATAATATGGGTGCTGTTCTTATAATCCCGGCAATCCACACAATGTTTGTTTACCTGCGCATAAAAAGACTGTCCATCCCTCCATGCCCTTGCAAAATAGAGGGGAAGATCCTCCTTTGTAACTGGTCCAAGGGGTCCCTTTTCCGCCGGGAAGCAATACCATTCATACAGGCTTAGGTCAATCCCTTCCGGTTTCTCAGCAAAGGCACGGCGCTCCACCACTCCTGACATGCTGAAAAAACCCAGTACGGTTTCATCTTCGACATTTACATTACGAATATTAGATTTTAGCAGAGCCGGCTGACTGTCAAAGAGGAATCCCTTTTCCTGCGAGGTTTTTTTCAATTCATTCCAGTAGTGGAAGGCCTCCTCCCCCATGGAATACTGTTTGATAAGGATGCTGTACTTATGTTTCAGTTTCTGCACCTGCTGAATATTGGGAACAAAGGCAAAGGGTTTCTTGATGTAGATCCCAAAATCAAGATAGCCCAGAGCCATGCTGTGTATTTCATGGAGCTGGTTGGTAATGTAGCAGATGCGATAGTTGCTGGTATCGGGCAGAGGCTTAATCCTGAAATCCACATCAAAGATAAAGGCCTCCATATTGGGATTGTGGAATTCGTAAGTCTCTGTCAGCTCCCAGCGGATGTACTCGTAGGCTTCATCATCGTAAGTAAAATCGATGAAAAACCGGATGCCTTCGTTGAAATCTGTATCAGTTTTATAACTGACTGTCTCAGTCTCATAGTAAATGGAATCAATCTTAGGGACAGGCCTTAGTTTATCAAAGTCCGATTCATACTCATTTCCATCGGGAGTAATTACATGAAGCATGTAGGACATTCCCGTCTGCAGAAAAGATTCATCCAGATCGCTCCCGTACCAGCCGGGCCTCTCTTCCGAAAACTCCCTGAACTCGCCATCCTCCCTGATTAGCTCTGCAAAGCTTCCTGTAACCGGATCGGCCGAAGGATAGAGAAGAGTTACCGACCTGGAAATCTCAATGGTCTGGTGGCCTGGCTGGTCCGTCAGGTGGGCATTGATCACCAGCGTGCCTGTCTGCAAATTATCCTCATCGGGATAATAGCGTTCCACGCAAGCTGCCAGTAGACCACACAATAGTGCAAGCAATATAAACCGGGGTGCTTTTGACATCTATGCAATTCTAACGCAATTGCGGAGCTCGCTAAAAGTAGGGGATTTCCCGCTGATAATCTACTTTTCAGCCAATATTTGTAATTTACAGCCGAAACCGGAATTCATGAAGCTGCTGCTAAAATTATACTCCCTTGTAGCCTGGGTCACCATGGCCATTACTTCCATCATCATTACCCCCTTCTTTCTGCTGGTGTGGGTGCTGACATTCTGGTGGGACCGGCGCAGGGTGGCGGCCCATATGATGGGAACCTTCTGGGCCTGGCATTACCAATCGCTGATCCCCTTCTGGAAACTCCATCTCGAAGGCAGAAAGAAAATTCCATGGAAGCGTCCGGTTGTCATGGTGGCCAACCATCGTTCACTTATAGATATCCTGGCACTCTATAAGATCCGAAGACCCTTCAAATGGACCTCCAAGGATGAAAACTTCAGGCTGCCCTTTATCGGCATGGTGCTCTCCCTGACAAATTCCATCCGGATCAAGCGGGAATCGCTTCGTTCGAGTGCACAATTTCTCTCCCAGGCTGAAAAGGAAATTACCAGGGGCTCTTCCATTCTTCTTTTCCCGGAGGGAACCCGCTCCAAATCCATGGAGATGAGGCCCTTTAAAGAGGGAGCCTTTCTCCTGGCTAAAAAGACGGGTTGCGGGGTCATCCCCATTGTCCACACCGGCTCCGAAAAGACCTTCGATCGTGGCTCCTGGGTATTAAAAGGCAAGGCTCCCATCCATATCCGGGTGTTGGATGAGATCCCCGTTAGCGAGGTAGATAAGATGGATGTTAAGGAACTTATGAATCTGACCAGGGAAAAGATGGAGGAGGGAATCACCAGGCTGGAACAGGAGATAGCAATGAAATGAAAAAGCGAAGCCAGTCCATCCGGCGCATGGGTTTCATAAAGGACCAGGAGGGGATTATGAACCGCTATATGCGTGAATCGTCCCACTGGAAGCACCACCTGGAAAGGACCCGCAGATTTATCAGCGAATCTTTTCAGCAGACCGAGGCAGAAACCGTGGCTGTGCTGGGCAGTGGCTGGTTACTGGATGTTCCGCTTGAATCATTGCTAAGCAGGTTCAAACATATTTACCTGGTTGATATACATCATCCCATCCAGATTCGTAAACGAACGGCTGCCATGGACCGGGTGGAGCTCATTGAGGAGGATCTCACCGGAGGAGCAATTGAACAGGTCTGGCAATACTACCTTGACAACTATAGCTCTCCACTGGATAAACCGATACCGGAATTATTCTCCTTGACCCCTCCCCTTTCCCATATTCGCCCCGAAGCCCTGATATCGGTCAATTTGCTGAATCAGCTTGATATTATTGTGTGTGACTACATCCTGAAAAAGAAGCATTTTCAACAGGAAGCTCTCCATCCCATTCGTGCTGCCATCCAGGCCTTTCACCTGGATTGGATTTCAAACTTACCGGCTTGCCTGGTGACGGATGTTCAGGAAGAGGTGGTGGACAAAAACGGAGTACTCAGGTCCAAAGCTTTGCTTTACACCCACTTACCTGAAGGGATCCGGCGGGATCGCTGGTGGTGGGATTTTGACACCCTGGGCACCTACCACGCTGGAAGCCGCACCCGCATGGAGGTTCAGGCCATTGAATGGAGCTGATCCCAGCCCTTTTTTAACCGCTTTTAAAGAGTTTTGTGTTGAAAAAGAAATGATGCTCAGGCCATACTTTTGGTTATATTTGTGCTGCCATTGAGGAGAGAAATATGACGGCTAAATATTCAGAAGATACCATACGGACACTTGACTGGAAAGAGCACATCCGAAAACGTCCGGGCATGTATGTCGGGAAGCTGGGAGACGGCTCATCCCCCGATGATGGAATATATATTTTATTGAAGGAGGTAATCGATAATTGCATCGACGAATACATGATGGGATTCGGGAAGACCATCGAGGTCAACATCGATGAACACCAGGTTGCCATCCGGGATTACGGTCGTGGTGTTCCCCTTGGAAAAGTGGTCGATGTGGCATCCAAAATGAATACCGGTGCCAAATACGATTCCAAGGTATTCAAGAAATCGGTTGGTCTCAACGGGGTGGGGATTAAAGCAGTGAACGCCCTTTCATCAAGCTTTACCATACAGTCTGTAAGGGAAGGAAAAGAGAAGACGGTGGATTTCAGTGAAGGGGAAATCGTAAAGAACCATCAGCAGCGAAACTCATCGGAAAAGGACGGAACGCTCATCACCTTTGAGCCCGATCACACCATGTTCGGGAAGTTCAACTTCATCGATGAGTACATCGAGGCGATGCTCCGCAATTACACCTACCTGAATACCGGGCTTACCATCAGCTACAACGGGCAGAATTTTCAGTCGAAGAACGGACTGTTAGACCTGCTGCAGGAGAATATGAGCGGTGAGGGCCTCTACCCTATCATTCACCTGAAGAACGGGGATATTGAAGTGGCCATCACTCATGGCAACCAGTATGGTGAGGAGTACTACAGCTTTGTAAACGGACAGCATACCACACAGGGAGGGACACACCAGGTGGCCTATAAAGAGGCCCTGGTCAAAACCGTGCGTGACTTCTTTAAAAAAGATTTTGATGCCTCCGACATCCGCACCTCCATCATCGCGGCCATAAGCATCAAGGTGGAAGAGCCGGTTTTTGAGTCACAGACCAAAACCAAGCTTGGTTCAAAAGATATCGGGCCCAAAGGTCCCTCTGTAAGGAACTTCATTATGAACTTCCTGACCAGTAAAATGGATGATTACCTCCATAAGCATGGGGAAACGGCCCATGCCATTCTGAAGAAAATACAGGAATCGGAAAAGGAGCGCAAAGCCATTTCAGGGATCAAAAAACTGGCCAGGGAACGTGCCAAGAAGGCTAACCTGCATAACAAGAAACTGCGTGACTGCCGGATACATTACAATGGAAAAGATGAACGGAAAAATGAAACCACCCTGTTTATCACCGAGGGGGATTCTGCATCCGGCTCCATTACCAAATCCAGAAGCGTAAATACGCAGGCAGTATTCAGCCTCCGGGGCAAACCCCTTAACTCATTTGGCCTCACCAAAAAAGTGGTTTATGAAAATGAGGAGTTCAACCTGCTCCAGGCAGCCCTGAATATTGAGGACGGTCTCGATGGACTACGCTATAAAAACGTGGTGATTGCAACAGATGCCGATGTGGATGGCATGCATATCAGGCTGCTGCTGCTTACCTTCTTCCTGCAGTTTTTTCCCAACCTGGTCCGCAACGGCCATCTCTTCATCCTGCAGACCCCCCTGTTCAGGGTCAGGAACAAAAAGGAGACCATCTACTGCTATTCCGACGAGGAGAAGAACAGTGCCATTGAGAAACTGGGAAGGAGTCCTGAGATCACCCGCTTTAAAGGATTGGGTGAGATCTCCCCGGACGAGTTCAAGCATTTTATTGGTCCCGATATCAGGCTCCAGCCGGTACGCCTGAAAAAAGAGGATGACCTGAAAGAGATCCTTGGCTTCTATATGGGAAAAAATACTCCCGAACGACAAAATTTTATCATTGACAGGCTCAGGGTGGAAGAGGATCCGGTGGAGGTAGCCTGATCCCTGTTTTACCCGTTCCGGTCAAGAAGAATCAGTGTAGAAACAGATGAGAGACATCGACGATACATCATTGGACGCACAAGCTGAAGAGCAGCACTCAGGTGATGATGTGAAGATCACCCGCCTCACCGGGATGTACGAGGACTATTTTATTGATTATGCTTCCTATGTGATTCTTGAACGTGCCGTGCCGCATATTATTGACGGATTGAAACCGGTCCAGCGGCGCATCATGCACTCCATGAAAAGGATCGATGACGGCCGTTTCAACAAGGTGGCTAATATCATCGGGAACACCATGCAATATCACCCCCATGGGGATGCTTCCATAGGAGATGCCCTGGTATCCATTGGACAGAAGGAGCTGCTGGTCGATACCCAGGGAAACTGGGGAAACATTTACACAGGTGATGGTGCCGCGGCTTCCCGTTATATTGAATCGCGGCTTTCGGGCTTTGCCAACGAAGTTCTTTTCAATCCCAAGACCACCCAATGGAAACTCTCCTACGATGGCAGGAACAAGGAGCCTGTCACCCTGCCGGTGAAGTTCCCCCTGTTGCTTGCCCTGGGGGCTGAAGGAATTGCCGTGGGGCTTTCCTCCAAGATCCTCCCTCACAACTTCAATGAACTAATCGATGCTTCTATCAAGTACCTGCAGGGGAAAGGATTTGAACTCTTCCCTGATTTCCCAACGGGCGGACTGGCTGAAGTGTCGCGGTATAACGATGGCCTTCGCGGAGGAGCCATCAGGGTAAGGGCCAAGATTGAAAAGCTTGATAACAAAACACTGGTAATTAAAGATCTTCCCTATGGGAAGAATACCGGGTCTCTGATTGAGACCATCATAAAAGCCAGTGAGAAAGGGAAGATCAAGATCAAGCGAATCGATGACAATACAGCCGAAAACGTGGAAATCCTGGTCCACCTGGGCTCCAATGTAAGTTCCGATAAAACCATTGATGCCCTCTACGCCTTCACAGACTGTGAAATCTCGATTTCGCCCAACTGTTGTGTAATCGACGAAGACAAACCCCGTTTCGTGGGGGTTAGCGAAATCCTGAGGGTCAATGCCGATCACACCAAGGACTTACTCAGGCAGGAACTGGAAATAAGGCTCAGGGAGTTGAAAGAAGATTGGCATCTCTCCTCCCTGGAAAAGATTTTTATCGAAAAACGGATTTACCGCGATATTGAGGAATGTGAAACCTGGGAAGCGGTCATCGAAGCTATCGACAAGGGCCTGCAGCCTTACAAGAAGTTGCTGATGCGAGAAGTCACACGTGACGATATCATCAAACTGACTGAGATTAAAATCAAGCGTATCTCCAAGTATGATGTGAAGCGTGCCGATGAGCATATAAAGTCCCTGGAAGAGGAGATGGAGGAGGTGAAAAACCACCTGGATAACCTGGTGGCCTATACCATCGACTACTTCAGGCAGATCAAGAAGAAGTATGGCAAGGGAATGGACCGTCGTACCGAACTCAGGAACTTCGCCAGTATTGAAGCCACAAAAGTGGTGGTAGCCAATCAGAAGCTCTATATGAATGCCAAAGATGGCTTTATCGGCACCTCCCTGCGGAAAGACGAGTTTGTATGTGACTGTTCAGATATAGACGACATCATTGTCTTTCTGAAAAATGGCAGCTACACCATCTCCAAGGTTGCCGATAAACAGTTTGTGGGCAAAGATATCATCCATGCTGCCGTGTTTAAGAAAAATGACAGTCGCACCATCTACAACGTGGTCTATTTCGACGGCAACTCGGGAAATGTGATGATGAAACGTGCCCCGGTCACCGGAATTACACGCGACAAACAGTACAACATAGGCAAGGAGCACAAGCATTCCAAGGTGCTTTATTTCAGCGCCAATCCCAACGGTGAAGCAGAGGTAATCAAAGTGTACCTCAGGCCCAGGCCTCGCCTGAAGAATCCGATTTTTGAATATGATTTTGCCGATCTGGCCATCAAGGGAAGGGGTACCATGGGCAATATCCTTACCAAGTTTTCGGTACAGAAAATCGTTATCAAAGAGAAAGGGGTATCCACCCTGGGGGGAAGGAAGATCTGGTTTGATGAGGATGTGATGCGGCTGAATGTGGATGCCAGGGGGATATTCCTGGGTGAATTCTCCGGGGAGGACCAGATCCTGGTAATCACCAAATCGGGGAACTTCCGGACCACCAATTTCGATCTCAGCAATCATTTTGAGGATGATGTACAGATCATCGAGAAGTTCAGGTCCGAAAAAATCTGGTCAGCCGCCTACTTCGATGCTGAACAAAACTATTACTACCTGAAACGCTTCCTGATTGAACCAGGTGCCAAACAAACCCGCTTTATCGGGGAGCATCCCGAATCCAGGCTTATCCGGATCACCGAGGTAGAGTATCCCCGGCTGGAGCTGAAGTTTGGAGGCAAAAACAAGGACCGCAATCCGGAGATAATTGAAGTGGCAGAATTTATCGGGATCAAGAGTTTCAAGGCCAGGGGCAAGCGGCTATCCAACTACGAGGTCAAAGTGATCCAGGAATTAACCCCCGAGGGGATCGAGGATCAGAAACCCATAACTCCGATGCCGGAAGCCCCAAAACCGGAAGCCCCAAAACCGGAAGCCCCGAAACCGGAAGCCCCGAAAACGAAAGCCCCGAAAACGAAAGCCCTGAAAACGAAAGCCCCGAAGCCGGAAGCTCCGAAACCTGTAGCAAAAAAAGAAAAAAAGGCCCTCAAAAAGGAGGCTTCGAAGAAGCCAAAAGAGGCCAAACAGGATCCGGATGAGGTTCCCCTGGAGGTGATACAACCAAAAGAGGAGGAAACGGATTCGGATACAGATGATAAAAAGGATTCCGCCGGACAATTTACCTTAGAATGGTAGCATGAATACCCGGATATTTCTGATAGGTTTTATGGGTTCGGGTAAATCTACCCTGGGATCAAAACTGGCTCGCAGGATTGAATATCAATTCGTCGACATGGATCAGCTGATTGAAGATACAGCTGAAATGTCCGTCCCCGCCATCTTCAGTGAGCATGGCGAGGAGGTTTTCAGGAAGTGGGAGCACGATATCCTGGTAGAATTGTGTCAACGCGAGAAGCTTGTGATTTCAACCGGTGGAGGCGCACCCTGTCATTCCCACCTGATAGATCTGATGAATGCCCATGGAACCACCATCTACATCAGGTTATCGCCTGAAGCCCTGAAAGACCGGCTGATCCGCTCCAGGACTGAGCGACCCCTGATTAAGGGAAAATCAGAATCCGAGTTATTGGATTTCATCACTGGTCTGCTGGAAAAACGAGAGTCCTTTTATATACAGGCCACTCTCGTCGTGGACGGCATAAACCTGCAATCCGAAGAGCTGGCACAGCTATTACTCAATTCCTGATCAGATTTCTTATCTTTACTATGTGAAACTCTATTTTCACTTTCTGTTTTCCTGTGCGCTTTTGCTGGGATCACTCATTGTTTTCAATGTTCAAAAACCTGAGTCCCTTACCCTCGTTTCAGAAAATCCAGATATTGAACATGTCGAGCTTCAGGCAGAAATCAATTCCAACCAGACTTCTGCATCCTCTGTTCCTTCGATCAGACTCAGCCTGAAAGAGTCATTTGAATTAGTTACAGGCAATCTCAAACACCTTGAATACCTCAGTAGTGCAGATCATCTGGCCCGCATAAAAATGCAGGTGCTGATCCACCTGGAAATTAAACCAGTCCTGGGAACTCAATCTGGCCAGGATCACCATCAAAGCCACCGGTACGAAGATCCTCCCCTATCCTGAGTTTTGTATAATCTCACATCTTATCAGGCAAGGACCTGGTTTCTGCACATGAAACCTTGGCCTTAATCATTAATTAATAACAACTTATATATAATCTTATGAAAACATTAAAATATATCATACTGGGAGTGATACTATCATCCCTGGTATTTAGCAGTTTTTCTTTTTCTCCTGGTCAAAAGAGTTTTAGCCAGGAAGAAAAAGTTACATTCTGTGAAACCTATACACAGCAAGAACTTATTTCAAAACTTGAACCGGAAGATGCCTTTTTCAAAATGGTAAATACGGAAGGTACAGATCCGGAAAGTTCAAGGATAGGCACCTGCAAGGAAGCCGATTTGGATGCTTTTTGGAGTTATGTCCAGAGTAAAGACTTCCGAAGTAAAGTTCCCGGGGATTTGTATATAGCTGTGGGGGCTGAGACCTCAGGTCCGATGATCCCGCTCTATGCAATCCGGAAGTCTGCATCGAATAATGCGTTTCCTTCACAACAGGACATCGATGAGGTCAGCGTCAGAAAGACCGATCAGCAAGAGAATTATGAACTCTATTTAAGTTTTTCAGGTTCTGGTGCTGAGAAATGGGCAACGATGACACGTATGAATAAGGGTAAAAATATTGCAATCCTTTTCAACGGCAAAGTGCTTGCAGCACCCAGGGTCATAGAGGAGATTAAGAACGGGGAATGTAGCATTAGCGGAGATTACACCGAAGGTGAAATCAATAAGCTGAAGGCAGCCCTTGAGAATTAAGGATGTCCTCCAGAAGTGGCTGTTTTAATACGTACACTTAAAGTTAGGTATACTCGAGAGGAAGCCTTTGTCAACCTCAGGTTGAGAGCAGCAACGATCGGGTATACCTAACATCAAAGAGCGTGTCCTGTGAATACAGCCGCTTCTTAAAACATACCCATTAGAAGCTCCTCGTTTTCCAAGCCACTTATATAATCGGACACATTGGTTTCGGAAAGTTTATTCCGGATGGTTTCAGGATCATGTATACATCCGATCAGGATCTGCTCCAGTAATGTGATATCTTTTTGAGAGCTGAAATCACCAACAATCCTAAGCTCCCGTATGATCCCCTTTTCCACATTCATATGAAGATCCAGCTGCCCTGTTGCAAAAGTGATGCTCTTACAAAACTGGTATTTGGGCGAGTATCCGAAATTCCACTCCCAGGTGGAAAACTTCGAGTCGCGCAGCGTTGTAATCTCCTTAATATCGGCCTCATTGTAATCATAGACTTTTGCACCCTTGGAGCTCCGAAGCATATGGTCAAGGATTCGCTTCTGAAACATCTCCACATCCATCTGTTCTTCCAGATGATTCCTGATATTGGTTACCCTGGACGAGACTGATTTCACAGCCCTGTCAGTAAACCGGTCCTTGGCAGTCTTCAGAGCTGTGCTCATGTTTTTCATCTCGGATGAAAACAAAAGGGTTCCATGATGCAAAACTCTTTGTTTAAATACATGACTTGCAGTACCTGATATCTTCAGCTTCTTAAGTAAGAGTTCATTACGTTTGCCCAGGCTGACTTCCAGTCCCATCTCTTTCAATGCATCTATAACGGGCTGTGTGGCTCGTTTATAATCAACCAGTTCTCCCTCCTTTTCACTGGTAAAAAAGGCAAAATTGAGGTTCCCCAGATCATGAAAGACAGTGCCGCCTCCGGAAATTCGCCTGGCTATCAGGATCTCCTGCTCCTGAACAAAGGGCAGGTTAATCTCAGCCAGTGTATTCTGATGCTTGCCCACCACAATGGAAGGAGAGTTCCTGTAAAGCAACAGGACATCTTCCCGGAAGCATTTAAGCAGGTACTCCTCTGAGGCCAGGTTAAAATAAGGATTGGTATATGGGCTGTTGATGCAAAGCATAGCATTAGAATATTAAGATACTGACCTGCGAGTACCCTGGATGATCCACCAGCCCTGTGGCAGTTTTGAAAGGATCCACCTGAACAGCAGGAAAAGCAGCCATCCACATCCTGCACCCCAGATTCCACCTGCAAGCACATCCCCGGGATAATGCACTCCCAGGTAAACGCGACTATAAGCCACAAGCAGGGCCCAGAATAGCATCAGGGCAGTAAACCATCGTTTTCTGATCCATAACAGGACCAACAAAGCCACTGCAAATGAGTTGGCTGCATGGGAAGAGATAAATCCATACTGCCCTCCACATTTATTGTTGACCAGGTGAACAAGGCCATCCAGTGAGGGCTCATGACAGGGCCTTAGCCGCTCAAATACATTCTTGAATAGGTGCACAGATGTCTGGTCTGCCAGGGTAATTACCAGGATAACAGACAGCAAAATGGGGATAAGCTTCCACTTAAGCTTCCATGCCATAAAAGTAAGCAGCAGTAGATAGAAGGGCCACCAGGTAGTTTTCCCACTGATCCACCACATGATCCCATCCCACGCCTCGTTGTGCCATCCGTTAATAGCCAGGTATATCTTCGAATCCAGTTCTAAAATCCAATCCATGCGCGATCAGGAATTCAACATGTTCCAAATGGTATCATTAAGAGCTACCAGGCCCAGGTTTGCAACCGCCGAAATAAAAAGGTAACTGATATCAGGTAGTTCCTTTTTGATCTCATCGGTAAGCTCTTCATCAAGCAAATCCGATTTTGTAATCACAAGCAAACGTTGCTTGTCAAGCAATTCGGGATTGTACTCCTCCAACTCTTTCAGCAGGATCCTGTACTCCTCGGTAATATCATTGCTGTCGGCCGGCACCATAAACATCAGCATGGAGTTGCGCTCAATATGCCTCAGGAACCTGTGTCCAAGACCCTTCCCTTCGCTGGCACCCTCAATGATCCCGGGGATATCGGCCATTACAAAAGAGCGATCATCCCTGTATTTTACGATGCCAAGATTGGGTACAAGGGTCGTAAAGGGATAGTCTGCAATTTTAGGCTTGGCTGCCGAGATGGCGGCCAGCAGGGTTGATTTTCCCGCATTGGGGAAGCCCACCAGGCCCACATCGGCCAAGAGCTTCAGTTCCAAAATGAACCACCCCTCGTCGCCGGGCTCACCGGGTTGCGCAAAACGCGGAGTCTGATGTGTTGATGATTTGAAATGCTCATTGCCCTGTCCGCCCCGTCCACCCTGGATCAACACCTTCTCCTCGTCATGAGAAGTAATTTCAAACAGAACTTCCTGGGTTTCCGCGTCCCGGGCTACAGTTCCAAGTGGAACCTCAATATTAGCATCCGCCCCACTGGCCCCGGTTTTCAGAGACGATCCTCCACTCTCGCCATGGGTGGCAAATACATGACGTTTATACTTCAGGTGCAAGAGGGTCCACAGTTGTTCATTCCCCCGGATGATCACATGTCCGCCTCTTCCTCCATCACCTCCGTCCGGTCCGCCTTTCTGTGTGATTTTATCACGGCGCAGATGGGCAGAGCCAGCTCCCCCCTTGCCAGAACGGCAAAAGACCTTTACATAGTCGACAAAGTTGGCGTTGGACATGTGTTAGAGGCATAAAAACCTGTTACTGCTCTACCTTGGAGATTACATCAACGATCCGATCAAAGATCTTAGCCACAGAACCTGTTCCCTCCACGGCTGCATGTTTGTGCATCTTATCGTAGTAATAGGTCACCGGAATGGTCTGCCTGTTATAAACGTCAATGCGATTATTAATGGTTTCCAGATTATCATCTGAACGTCCGGTTTCTTTTCCCCTTTTCAGGAGTCGCTTTACCAGCTCTTCACGGGGCACTTCAAGGGAGATCATAACTCCCACGCGCTCATCATAATCGGTCAGGGCCTTACGGAGCTCCCTGGCCTGATCCACGGTCCTTGGAAAACCATCGAAAATAAAACCCGCACCGCTCTGGTTTTCTTCCAGTTTGTTCCTGATCATTCCAATAACAATCTTATCTGAAACCAGTTCTCCTTTATCCATAATCACCTTGGCCTGCTTACCCAATTCTGTCTGAGCAGCTACCTGTTCTCTCAACAGGTCTCCGGTTGAAATATGGATCAATCCATATTTCTCAATTATCTTTTCCGACTGCGTTCCTTTTCCCGATCCCGGAGGACCAAATAATACAATATTCAGCATGTTTTTTCAGTTTTTTTTTAACGCCACCAAAATTAGTAAACATTTGCAGCATTAATCCACCAATTGGTAAATTTCCCTGAAGTTTCTGCCATAGCCATCATAATCCAGTCCGTATCCCAGGATAAAGTTGTTGGGGATTTCCATTCCCACATAATCCAGTTTTACTTCTTTCACCGTAGCTTCAGGTTTGTGAAGAAAGGTGGCTATCAGTATCTCCTGGGGTTCGTACCCCGACAGCTGTCTGATAATTGTCTCCAGAGTAACACCGGTATCGACGATATCCTCCAGCACCACCACCACCCGGTCTTTCAGGTCACGATTGATCCCAATCAGCTGTTTGACACTTCCTGTCGATTGAGTACCACTGTAGGAAGCCAGTTTAAGGAAGGTAATCTGACAGGGGAAAGTAAGCTGCTTGTAGAGGTCGCTCGCAAACATAAATGCTCCGTTCAGAATGCCCAGAAATATAGGATCCTTCCTGGCCAGATCATGATTCATCTCCCCTGCCAGGCGACTCACCTCTTTCTGAATCGCCTCCTCGTCTATAAACGGTTCAAAATATTTATCGTGAACCTGAACAATCTTACTATCCATAGGTCATAATTTACATTAAAGTACACATCAAAATGCAGGAATAAAAATAATTGTATTTTCGTTAACTGATAATCACCGCAAAACTACATTAACAGATGAATCCTAAAGTTAGTATTATCATGGGAAGCACGTCGGACCTTCCCATCATGGAGCAGGCAGCCAAGCTGCTGGATGAATTCGAGATTCCATTCGAGATCAATGCCCTGTCGGCACACAGAACACCCGATCAGGCCATGGATTTTGCAAGAAATGCAGCAGGAAGGGGAATCAGGGTAATTATTGCCGGAGCAGGTGGGGCCGCACACCTTCCCGGGGTAGTGGCAGCGCTAACACCTTTACCGGTAATTGGAGTTCCCATCAAAGCATCCATCTCCATTGATGGCTGGGATTCCATACTGAGCATCCTGCAGATGCCACCGGGTATCCCCGTTGCCACGGTAGGACTGGATGGTGCAAGAAATGCCGGGATCCTGGCAGCACAGATTGTGGGCACAGGAGAACCGGAAATAATGGAAAAGATGCTTAAGTTCAAAGCAAGCCTGGCTTCTAAGATCGTAAAGGCTAACGAAGAGTTAAGCCAGGTTAAGTTTAAATTTAAAACCAACTGATGATAGAATGATATCACCATCAAGGTTGATGCTAAAAAGACCGGGAATTTTAATCCCGGTCTTTTTTTTGTGCCTGGTTCACGGGACAGTAAGCTGCCAGAATCAATGGCCTGGAGCTGCTTCAGCTGCTATGGGAGGTTCCAGAGTATGCGTGGCAGGGTACTGGTGTTCAAGTCAGAACCAGGCTGGCCTGGGATTTATTGACCGGTCCTCCATTTCCCTGCAGCACAGCATGCCCTACCTGCTTAAAGAATTGGGCATCTCATCCTTATCCGGACAATTTGCCACCCAAAGGGGGGGCCTGGGAATGGCACTGTCCACCTGGGGACTCAGGGGACTCAGGCAAAACTCTCTCTGGCTCTCATACGGACTGAAATTACATACCAATATCAGTGCCGGTCTGGGGATTCACCTCTGGAATGCAAGTTGCGCAGAGCAGCTTGCATTTGCACCCGGGGTCAGCTTTGCCCTGGGGCTTCAGATCAGGATCAATGAGCAGTGGATGCTTGGTGCCCGGCTGATACATCCTGCAGGATGGAGCGCTCAAACCGATCTGACCGGTCAGGAACTTATGTCCATTGAAGCCGGCTTTTCTTATTCCTTCTTCAGAACCTCACAAATATATGCTGAACTCCATATCAAACCCGGATATGGCATCATCCTGTGTACAGGTATGGAATGGACCATGAACCGGCAAATCAGTCTGAGAACAGGGATCTGCAACAGCCCATTCACCTATTCCTGGGGCATCGCCCTGAAATTCAAAAAGTGGATAGCCGAATTCTCTTTCCTGTACAGAGTCGATACAGGCCTGTCACCCCTAAGCTCATTGACCCATGCCTGGTAAGCACCGGACAGTTTCCCTGCTGCTCATGGCATGGATCCCTGTCATCCAGCATGCACAATACCCGGTCCTGAACTCGCTGGATATGGAAGACCTGCTGTACAGGAACGAGTCGGCCATTATTCCCGAAACGAGGTTTAATGCAGATCATGAATCCGGGATTACACCCATAAACCTGAACAGCGCCTCACCGGAAGAACTGGAAGCTTCGGAATTGTTTAGCTCCTATCAGATCCACAATCTGCTGAAGTATCGGGATACCTTCGGGCCAATCTACTCCATCTACGAACTGGCAGCACTTCCGGGTTTTCATCGTTCAGTTATTCTTGAAATTGAACCCTTTGTGGTGATAAATCCCGTCTCCATCCCGGAAAGGAAGTTCCGGGGACAACATATGGTCCTGATCAATATGGAAAGAACTTTTCCATTGGAAAGCGAATATCGGGCAGATCCCGGCCTGGATGGCGAGGCCAGGTATGCCGGGCAGCCACTTGCAACGTGCATCAGGATCAGATCCCGACCCTGGAGAAGGCTCACCCTGGCCTGCACCTATGAAAAAGATGCAGGTGAACTCTTCCTGTATCAAAACAGGCCCCAATTTCTCTCTGCTAACATTTCTTATCTCGGAGAGGGCTTTATCAAACAGTTTGTGGCCGGCAACTTTCAATTGAACCAGGGGGTGGGTCTGGTCAATGGCTCCGGATTTATGCACCGGGCAGGAAACTTCCGGACAACCCAGCAATCACTCTCCCGCATCAGGCCTTATGCTTCGAAGACAGAAAGCATGTTTGAGCAGGGAGTGGCCTGCAAAATGGGAACAAAAAACTTCCACCTCCTGATGTGGACATCCTTCCACAGGCTCAGTCTCTCTCCTTCAGCATTCATAGAAAACCCGGAGGGTGATAAATGGCTGGATTATCAACGCACTTCGGGACTCTACCGGACCCGGGGTGAATTGGAGGGACGAGAGCTGGCTTACAGAATTCATGCCGGGATTCAATTGCTGTACAGGTATAAAAATCTGACCCTGGGCGTCCTGAATGGCAGCGAATGGCTTGGCCCGACCAGAAAAGCCATGGGACAGCTGAAGGAAGATCCCGAACCTTTCCATTCTCAGAAGATCAGCCTGCACGGAACCTATTGCAGGGATCGCTTCCGGGTAAGCGGAGAATTTTCATCCGATCAGTTTCGCTCCCTGGCTTTCCTGCTTGGAAGCTTTTACCATTTCAATGATTTTGTACAGGGGGGCCTGCTGATTCACCATTATGGAGCCGATTACCACGGCTCCCTGCCCTCCTCCTATGCATCAGGAAGCAAGCTGAGAAATGAACAGGGCCTGGCTTTCCATCTGCATCTGGAAACCGGAAAATTTGTGACAGCAAAAATCACCAGTGAACTGTTCCGCTACCCCGGGCCCCGATACCTTACCAATGTTCCCTCGGAGGGATACAGGCTGGATCTTTCCCTGCGAAATCCCGGTCGTCATGTGATCGATTGGAGGATTAGATGGGTATTCAAAAGCTGGCAAACCACCCCGGCGGATCTTACATCCGGGATTCGTCCCCTGCAGGATAACAGGGTGAACAGGCTCGACGGACAGCTGATCTACAATCATCATGACCGTTTCAAATGGTTAAGCAGGCTGGTCATCGGATATTACTCACAGAAGGAAGAACCCGTACCTGCTTATGCAGCTGTACAGCAGTTGACTCTTGGTATCTCCACGTATCTGAGAGCAAGTGCTCAATTTGTGCTCTTTCATGTAAGCGACTGGGAGAACAGGATTTACCTCTATGAACCAGGTTTCTACTATAGCTTTAACTTTCCGGTATACTATGGAACCGGACAGAAAACGACCTTCCTGATTACCTTAAAGCCTACATCAGGGATCTCCCTTTCTACTAAACTATCCGTGCGTGTAAACTCTGGAAATAAAAAATGGAATGCCGGATTACAGTTAAGACTCCGTTTTTAATCAAACTTTAAATCAAGCAGGTTGATCTGGAGATTGACCCTGCCCCTGAATTCATTCTCCATCAGCTGGTAACAAATATCAAAAGGAGCCCCCTTACTGATCTTCCCGAAATAACTTCCCTGGTGGAATCCGATGGCAGGAAAAACCTTGAAAGGATTTTCTTCCTGGATCAGGGTTAATTTCAAGTGTTCCCCATTGGTCCCTACCGTACGGCCATAGCCATTGTCGACCACATTCTCCGAAAGAAATACGGGACTGATGTTTTCGGGCCCAAAGGGTTCGAATTGCTTTAAGATCCTGAAGAATTTATCTGTGATATCTGTAAGTTGCAGCTCTGTATCTATCTCCACCACCGGAATCAATTGTTCCGGATCGATGGTTTCACAGACAAAATTCTCAAAACGTTCCCTGAATTTGGGAAGGTTATGAACCTTCATGGTCAGACCCGCTGCATATTTATGTCCTCCGAAATTCTCAAGCAGGTCACTGCACGACTCTATGGCCTGATAGAGGTCGAATCCGGTTACTGACCTGGCCGATCCTGTAACCAGTCCGTTGGATTTGGTAAGGATTACAGTGGGCTTATAAAAATGATCCAGCAACCTGGAGGCAACAATCCCGATGACCCCTTTGTGCCACTCCGGATTGTAGAGCACCGTGGAATTTTTCTCCTTTAACGATGCGTCACTCTGAATCATATCAATGGCCTGACGGGTGATCTCTGTATCAATGTTCCTGCGATCCAGATTGAAACTATTGATCTTTTTACTGATGATATGAGCATCCGTGCCTCTGTCACAAACCAGGAGATCAACAGACTTCTTCCCGGATTCCATCCTGCCGGCAGCATTAATCCGTGGACCAATCTTAAAAACAATATCTTCAATGGTGATCCCCTTTCTATCGATCCCGGCCACCTCCTTGATGGCCTTCAGACCTATAGATGGATCATCATTCAGTTTCTTCAATCCAAAATGGGCCATGATCCGGTTTTCACCGGTGATGGGAACAATATCAGAAGCAATACTGACTACCACCAGGTCAAGAAAGCCATAAGCCCTGTTGGCATCCAGCCCGGTCTTTATTCCGAAAGCCTGAACCAGTTTCAATCCCACCCCACAGCCGGATAGATCTTTGAAGGGGTAAGAGCACCCCTCCTGTTTCGGATCCAGTACAGCTACTGCATTGGGAATCTCATCGCCCGGATTATGGTGATCGCAAATAATAAACTCAACCCCTTTTTCGCGGGCATATTCAATTTTATCCACCGCCTTGATTCCACAGTCAAGTGCAATGACCAGGCTGAATCCATGCTGGGCAGCATAATCAACTCCTTTGAGAGAGATCCCGTAGCCCTCATCATACCTGTCAGGAATGTAATAATCAATGTCCTTAAAATGATCCTTAAAGTAGGAGTAGACCAATGCCACAGCCGTGGTGCCATCCACATCATAATCCCCATAAATCATCACCTTCTCACCTTCCTGGATGGCCTCCTGGATGCGCTGGATAGCCACATCCATATCCTTCATCAGGAAAGGATCGTGAAGATTGGCAAGATCGGGACGAAAAAATTCTTTGGCTTCTTTATAGCTTTTGATGTTCCGCTGGGTAAGCAATTGGGCAAGGGGCCGTTCAATACCCAGACCACTGGCCAATGAAGTAATTTCTTCTTCATCGCCCGCTGCTTTTATGACCCAGTTTTTATTCATGTTTTTTTGGAATTCCGGCAGGCATCCTCCACCCCTCTACCTGCAAAATTAACATAATCTTTTTTATACCTTTGTGACCGGAAAAATATTTAGAAGAATGCACTATCCCGAGCTAAGCGAACAGGAGCAAATCAGAAGAAATTCCCTGGAAGAAATCAAAAAACTTGGCATCAATCCTTACCCCCCGGAGTTGTATGAAATCAGCCATAGCACCGCTGAAATCATAGCTGGTTTTGAGGAAAATGAAGATAGCTTGAAGGATGTCAGCCTGGCAGGCAGGATCATGAGCCGACGCATCATGGGAAGTGCATCTTTTGCCGAGATCCAGGACTCCTCAGGACGGATTCAGATTTACCTGCGAAGGGACGATCTTTGCCCGGACGAAGATAAAACCATATACAATACGGTATTTAAGAAACTTCTGGATATTGGGGATATTATCGGGATCAGGGGATATGCATTTAAAACCCAGGTCGGTGAGATTTCGGTTCATGTAAAAGAGCTTGTGATCCTCAGCAAGTCCATCAGGCCCCTGCCCATTGTAAAGGAAGCTGATGGAAAAGTCTATGATGCGGTTACCGATGCCGAATACCGGTACCGTCAGCGCTATGTGGACCTGATTGTGAATCCCCAGTCCAGGGAACTCTTCAGGCAACGAACTCAGATTTATACTACCCTGAGAAACCTGTTCAATGAAAAAGGGTATCTGGAAGTAGAGACCCCCGTCCTGCAACCCATTCCTGGCGGTGCAGCAGCCAGGCCCTTTATCACCCATCATAACACACTGGACATTCCTCTATATCTGCGGATCGCCAATGAGCTCTATCTGAAAAGGCTGATTGTGGGAGGCTACGACGGCGTATATGAATTCTCCAAGGACTTCCGGAACGAAGGGATGGACCGGGCCCATAATCCCGAGTTTACTGTGATGGAGATCTATGTGGCCTATAAGGACTATAAGTGGATGATGGATTTCACAGAAGAGATGATCGAAAAAGTGGCACTTGATCTGCACGGGACCACCAGGGTTCAGCTGGGTGACCAGGAGATTGTTTTTAAACGTCCCTTCAAACGCATCACTATGCTGGATGCCATCAAAGAGAGTACCGGTTACGATATCGCCGGCAAAGACGAAGCCAGCCTGAAAGATGTGGCCGATAGTCTCGGGGTGGAGCTGGATGATTCCATGGGAAAGGGCAAGATCATTGATGCCATCTTCGGGGAGAAAGCCGAACCCCATTTGATCCAGCCCACATTCATCACCGACTATCCGGTAGAGATGTCTCCTCTTTGTAAAAAACACAGGGATAATCCGGATCTTACTGAACGATTTGAACTGATAGTAAACGGCAAAGAGCTTTGCAACGCCTACACCGAGTTAAACGACCCCATCGACCAGCTGGAGCGCTTCCAGGACCAGCTAAAGCTATCCGAGAAAGGCGACGATGAAGCCATGTTTATCGATATGGATTTCGTACGCGCCCTGGAATACGGCATGCCCCCTACCTCAGGCATGGGTCTGGGCATGGACCGTCTGGTGATGCTAATGACCAACCAGACCTCTATCCAGGAGGTGCTCTTCTTCCCGCAAATGAAACCGGAAAAAAAGGCGATTGAACTTACTGAGGAGGAGAAGGCGGTTTTGAACCTTCTGAAAGCAAACTCCCCCATGGACCTGAACGAGTTAAAAGGCCAGACCGGACTCAGCAACAAGAAGTGGGACAAGGCCATAAAAGGACTCACCAAAAACAAACTTGCCAAAGTGGAGAAAAGCGATACAGGCTTGTTGGTATCGCTGGTATAAAATACGAAGTATTTGAAATAATGATCTAAGTGCCCTCAACTATCCGGTTGGGGCTTTTTTGTCTCTTGCTTGTCACTATGTGTCTTATTCTCAATATTTTCTTGACTTATATGAAGTGAGATTGTAACTTGCTGTAAATAACCCTAAAGCCCATTATCATGAAAAGAATTATTTCCATTATTGGCATCGTGACTTTGTTTATCTCATTGATTTCAATTTCGTGCACTAATCCCGTCAATGAAGTTGAAGTACCAAAAAAGACTGAGAATACCTTACAAAGTGTAAGCTATTTAACAGATTCAATTGGTCACGATCCCCAGCAGATCCTTGAAGCGTTCATTAAACTTAATGAAGTCATTGACAGCATTGGATATCCAGATGCTGGATATAAGTTGTGGCTAATACAAGAAGATTCTTCAGAAGTAAGATTCATGCTTGAAGGTTTATGGCCTAACCAGGCGATATATGATGAGATCCATAATCATCAGTTATATACAGATGCTTGGGAAAACTTTGATTTTGACTGGGAGGGAATGACTCGTTATGAATATCATAGGTTTACTTTAATAAAATAGAGCAGAATAATTAAAAGGAC
>JAYEOJ010000018.1:0-6037 GCA_034722835.1 Bacteroidota bacterium
ATATAGTGGATGTATGTTCCAAACCCATATTTCAACGAGATCCATCTCAGGATGTCAAAAGCACTTCTGCGCATAAAGGTATCCTGTGAAACACAGATAGTAAAAGGTCGCCAGTGTACATCCAGATCCTCCCGGTCGGCTCGTTGTGCAAGAATCTGCAATTGTCTGCTTGCCTGGAACACCACCCCGCGAAACAGGTTGGCCAGACCTTTTTCCTGCCGTTTGTAGCTGCTAACCATGGTATAGATACCACCCATTACAATCAGTGAAAGCAGGGCATAGGGGGCATTCATTTTAAACATCAGCCAGAAGGATGTGACTGCCCCCAGCAGGGAGATATACCACTTTGATTTGAACGTGGGCCGGTAAGATGGATCTGCTGCAAAGTGTTCCAGCAGTGAGATCAGGCAAATCACTCCGTAGGTGACCATGAAGAACATGGAGATGATCTGAGCCACAAAATCGATGTCTCCAAAGGCCACAAACACAAATCCAATGATGATGCTGATCAATCCCGCATTGGTTGGTTCATTATCTTTCTCTTTACCACGGGATAACCAGGTGTTCAGTCCGGTTCCGGGGAATACATGGTCATAACCCATTGCCTGAAGGGTCCTTGGAGCAACCATAATGGAGCCCAGGGCTGATGAAAGAGATGCTGCAGCCAGCCCGATGGGTATGATCGGGCCCCAGATAGCAATTTTCTCCATAATCAGCTGGTCAGAGGCCAGATCCTCAGGTGAGGCACTGATGGCCAGCTTGTAGGCCACCAGAATATAGACCACAAATCCGCCCATGGTGGCCAATAGTGTTCCTCTGGGTATGGATTTACTGGGATTACGCAGGTCTCCTGAGAGTCCCAGACCAGCTATCAATCCGGTAAATGCAGGGAATATAATGGTAAAAACAAAGAAGAAATTATCCGGATTCTGGATCTGTGCATTCACAACAAAGGGCTGATCCGGTATATTGGATCTTCCAAGGAAAAAGAAAAGCAGGGAGGTAAAAAGCAGGGCTACAACAAAATAGAGTGCTTTCATTCCAATTTTCGCGCCCCTTGTAAGAATGATCAAAGAGAGCAGGGTCATGCTGGCCAGTCCGATCCACCGCTTATCAATCAGGGGAGTATTGATTTCGTAGTGCAGGTACCTGATGAGCGGATCAAAGGCTTCAGAGAATGCAATTACATAAAAAGCGACACTGATGGCCTGACTCAGATAGAGTGTAATGCCGATGGCCGATCCAATATTCATACCAAAGGAACGGCTGATGATGTAGTAGGCACCACCCCCCTGGACTTTCTGATTGGTAGCGATTTCAGCTACAGCCATGGCTGTGGGAATGGTAACCATATGTCCCAGGAATACGATCCCGATTATACCAATAAATCCCAGATGGCCAACTGCATATCCAAATCTAAGAAAGAGTATGGCCCCCAGGATAGTAGAGATGGCAGTTATGAAAACTGGGAGGGTGCCAAAGGTAGCCGTGGTTCTATGCAATTGCGTGTCAGGCATACTGTTTTTACAACAGAATAAGACTGAAGGTTACTAAAAAAAACTGAAAACAGCCAGAATGACCCTGTTTTTTGTCCTTCGTGGAATTTTTTAACTTGCCCCCTGAAAAGAAATGTGATTCCTTTCATTGCATGGAGGAGGTGCTGAAAATACTGGTCGTAGACGATGAACCGGAAGCCCGGGAGTTGCTTACGTATATGCTGCTGGGGAACAGGGGTGTCTCGGTGGTCGGTGTTGCAAGCACCGTTGACGAAGCAATAAGCTTATTGCGAAAAGAGCAACCTGACCTGGTGCTCCTGGATATCCAAATGCCCGAGAAGGATGGATTTCATTTTATTGAACAGGTACACCGCTCCGGAGAAGATCCAGGGATTATTTTTGTTACGGCCTATGAGCACTATGCCATTCAGGCCATCAGGAATTCGGTTTTTGATTACATTATGAAGCCTGTTCACCAGGAGGAGCTGAACAATGCCATTGAGCGGTTTCGCCAAAGGGGGAGAAAAAAGAATGATCAGAGCTTTCATGAACTGCTTGAAGCAATACGGACCAATGTTCCCTCCAGGATTAAATTAAACACCCGTTCGGGTTATGTCCTGATTGATCCTTCAGAAGTGGTCTATTGTCAGGCCGATGGAAATTATACACATATTCAACTGACCCGGGGTAGCTGTGAAATCATTACCCAGAACCTGGGGGCCATTGAGGAAATGTTTGAAGGAAGTACATTTTTTCGTGCCAGCCGATCCTACCTGCTGAATCTAAAGTATATTTCCAGGGTGGATCGCAAGAGTTGCAATTGCATCCTTGAGTATCCAGGTAAATCATGCTCCATAAAAATACCGGCTCAAAAGATCAAATTGCTGGAATCGACCTTTTCCAGATAGGCAGTTTATCACGGATTCCACCGTGTTCATTTCCCAGAACCCATGGTTCACACAATAAGTTACAAATCTCTTTGCTTTGGACGCTCCATACTTTATTTTAGTCCACAGATAGATCCATGTTCACTCTAAAGCTAACTAACCATGGTAGAAGTATTTAACCTTGAAGGGATGCCCGTTTATAAACTGAGATCCGAGGAGAGAGATAATTTTACCATTTCAGACCTGGAAGGAAAAGGCTTGCCGTGTGGTATCTATTTTGTGAAAATCAAGAAAGCACATGGTATTGAAACAGCCAAGCTCTTAATCTGCTAAATAATCTCCATTGCCTGGTCCACCAGATCGGGAAGAAGGACAAAGTCCATTAATTCCGATATATTATTCATATAAGTAAAATTCAGGCTTTTCCGGTAGATCTCATTGATCTCTTCCACATCTTTTCTATTCTCAAGTGATATGGCGATATCAGTGATGCCGGCCCTTTTGGCCGCAAGGATCTTTTCTTTGATTCCCCCAACCGGAAGTATCTTCCCCCTTAAAGTAATCTCACCTGTCATGGCACAGTTTTCCCTTACTTTCCTCTGAGTAAATGCCGAGGTAATAGAGGTCATCATGGCAACCCCTGCTGATGGACCATCCTTGGGAATGGCTCCTTCGGGGACATGCACATGAACATTGTATTTTTTAAAGATTTCCGGATCGATGGAGAATTTAGAAGCATGTGATTTCAGATACTCCAGGGCCAGTACTGCACTTTCCTTCATCACATCACCCAGATTCCCTGTAAGGGTGAGTTTACCTTCTCCCTGGCTCAGGGAGGTCTCCACAAAAAGAATCTCACCACCGGTAGCAGTCCAGGCCAGACCTGTAACCACACCTGCATGCTTATTTCCGTCGTATTTGTCCCGGATAAACCTGGGCGGACCCAGGATTTCTGAAGCCATTTTACCGGAGAGTTTCTTTTCGTAACTCTCTTCAAATGCAATATGTCTGGCCATAACGCGGACCAGTTTGGCAATCTGCTTGTCCAGCTGCCTGACTCCCGATTCCCGGGTATATCCTTCAATGATCTGTTCCAGCACCTGGGGGGAAATGGAAAACTGCTGTTTTGTTAAGCCGTGATTTTCGATCTGGTCGGGAATCAGGTGTCTTTTTGCAATCTGAATCTTCTCTTCCACAATATAGCCGGAGAGATCAATAATTTCCATTCTGTCAAGCAGTGCAGGATTGATTCCGGCCGTGGTATTGGCAGTGGCTATGAACATGACTTTCGACAGATCATAGTCCAGCTCCAGGAAATTATCATGGAAATTGCTGTTCTGTTCCGGATCCAGGACCTCCAGAAGGGCAGATTCAGGATTCCCCTGGACGCCCCTTCCCACCTTGTCAATCTCATCCAGAACAAATACAGGATTGGCCGACTTTACCTTCTTCAGGTTCTGGATCACCCTTCCCGGCATGGCCCCAATGTAAGTCTTCCGGTGTCCCCTGATCTCAGCCTCATCATGAAGGCCACCCAGTGACATTCTGACATATTTCCTGTTCAGGACCGATGCAATGGATTTACCAAGAGAGGTTTTCCCGACTCCCGGGGGACCTACCAGGCAGAGGATGGGCGATTTCAGGTCCCCTTTTAATTTCAGTACAGCCAGGTGCTCCAGGATCCTGTCCTTTACTTTTTCCAGACCGAAGTGGTCTTTATCCAGGATCCGGCTGGCGCGTTTCAAATTAAAATTATCCCTGGTGTATTCATTCCAGGGAAGCTCAACCAGGGTCTGGATGTAATTCACCTGTACGGAATACTCTCCGGTGGCAGGATTCAGCCTGAGCAGCTTGTCCAGTTCCTTCTCAAAAGCAGTAGCCACTTCCTTGCTCCATTTTTTCTTTTTCCCCTTCTCTCTGAAATCAAGTACCTCCTGGTCCTGGGGGGATCCTCCAAGTTCATCCTGTATGGTCTTCATCTGCTGATGCAGCAGAAACTCCCTTTGTTGCTGATCCAGGTCGCTTTTTACCTTGGTCTGGATATCGTTCTTCAATTCCAGCATCTGAACTTCATTGGAAAGACTTTCCAACAGGGTAAATCCTCTTTTTGCTACACTGTTGGTTTCCAGCAGGTCCTGTTTTTGTTTCAGGGAGAGTTCACTGTTGGAAGCAAGAAAGTTCACCAGGAAGGAAGGACTCTCAATGTTCTTCACAGCAAATGTGGCCTCGGTTGGAATGTTGGACGAAAGCTTGATAATTTTTATGGCAAGTTCCTTCAGTGCTGCAGCCACAGCTTTGGCTTCGCCAGCGGGTTCATCCTCTTCATCCTCCAGTGGGTTGATCCTGGCTACATGATAAGGTTTTTCCGTGAACAGGTCATTTAGCATGAAACGTTTCCTTCCCTGGATAATAACCGAAGTGGATCCATCGGGCATTTCCAGGATCTTCAGTATCTGCGCCACGGTGCCAATCCGATAAAGATCGTCCAGTTCAGGATCCTCAATGGTTCCGTCTTTCTGGGCAACAGCTCCCAGAATCTTGTTCTTCTTGTAAACCTCCTGAACCAGCTTCAGGGATTTGTCTCTGCCTACAGTGATAGGGATCACTACTCCGGGGAACAGTACGGTATTACGCAATGGCAATATGGGTAATACATCGGGAATGTTCACCTTTTTCAGGTCCTCCTCTTCCTCCTGGGAGAGCAAAGGGATATATTCAGTCTCTTCATCAATAGGAATCATCAGCTTCTCCTTACCTTTTAAAACACCATAATCAGTCAATCTGTCAGCTCCACACAAGCGGAACCGGTCTCACCCTTATTTCAATAAGCGTGCCAAGAAATAATACACCCGGAGAGGGGTATTTGTTTAAAAATATCCTGCAATCAACTCAGATATATCTGATAGTAACCTCCTTCAGAAATCTTTCTTCCAGCAGCCTGGCCATCCTCTTTACCACGGTTCTTCTGATTTCAAGATCGATGGGAAGGTTGGGATCCTGGTGTGCAATATTCACCCTGGTCCCGATGATAAAGTGGATCTCATCGCTTTGCTGAACCAGTTTCACGATCCGGTCGGCCGGTCCCTTGCCCAGGGTATAGGAAGGTGTGAAGTCCTTGAGGATCCGGGTTACCTTGGTGATGGTCAGAATACCTTCGGTAACCAGATCCATCCCCTCCATGTGTGATACAGGCGGTAGTTCCGGATCCTCAAATACAAGGCTGTCTTCAATCTCCACATTCAGTTCACGGGCGATAATATCAGCGGTGGTGGCTCCACAAACCACTTTTTTCCCCTTGAACCCTTTTACAGTCTCACCAAGTTCTTTGTCATTCTCTTCTTCATAGGGGGGGCCTGTGATGATCATTAGTTTCCTCGGATTCCGGAAATAGAGGCTGGCACAGCTGGTATCATCCTTGGAAGAGTAGCCATCGTTTTGATGTGCCATGTTCACCATTTTTAAGGCCAGCTTGGAGGCAGATATTTTGGGGCTGTTCTGAACCAGTTTAACGGCATACTCCTGCATACTGTCCCTTCCCCATCCCAGTGGATATTTATCCGTACCCAGCCCCGACTGTGCAATTCCATCACTGCAGAAGATGAGCCTGTCCTCTTTCCTGGGTTCAAACTGGCAGGAGAGGATCTCCTTTCCTCC
>JAYEOJ010000019.1:0-6019 GCA_034722835.1 Bacteroidota bacterium
GCGGGTAAATGGCCAGATCGGGATGCTCACCCAGGATAACCAGGCGCCTCTGGCCACCACTTCTTCTGACGGATACCTGGGGAACTACCTCGATAAAGTATTCCTCAAGATTGGGGAGGCTGATAAAATCATCAAATCTGACTATGGAGGCAGGCTGCCCGTAAAACAACATTTCCTCCGGGACAACAGCTTCCGGATCAACGTTCTGAACAGGATAATACTGCTGACTAACCTGTGCATTTACAGACATTTCGGTGATAATTTCCTCGAGGGTGTCATTCAATTGTACCGGGTAGGACGGAAGTTGAAGGACGTCCTGACTGAAATCCCGGTCGATCAACAACTCAAGGTCATCGAATTCCGAATGGTAGGTGGAGACAAACAGGTCCCTTTCACCGGCATAGTGGGGAAATGAGAAATAGAACCTGCCCGCCGAGTCAGAATAGTTGCAGAAGAAGTCCTTATCATCTCCCAGTACCGAGACATAAATGGTTGCATAGGGGGCCGGGGTTCCATCGCTTACGCTGATAGCCTGACCTGTCAGAGAGAGGCCCTGGGTTTCAGGAAGAATCTCAGAAGCACCCTGCAGGTTCACAGGACACCCGGGACGAAAATAGACCTGCTCGTCATGAAGCCCTTTTTTGCTCACACTGACAGTCAGGTCTGCAGGAGCATAAGAAAAATTCCATTTTAAATCTGCCACCACCTCTTCACGGGTAGCGTATTTCTCTTTCTCCAACAGGCAGTCCAGCATATCGGAAGAATGTTCCTCGGGTTGATGCAGCATGACACTGGCTGCTCCGGGTTTCCACCCGAGAGAATCTTCCGGCAGGACCTCCTCATTATATGGATCGTATATCCGGAGGGAGGTATAAGCAAAGTTTTCGGGTCCGCAATTCCGCATCCACCTGGTGTAAGCTTTCAGATAATAGCTCCCCGAAGAGAGCCCTTCAGGAATATGCATGCTTCCCCGGACACCGGTGACATCAATCATCAGCTTGCTTTGCATAAGGGGGGTTCCGTTGGGCAGGATCAACTCCACATAGAGAACCCTGCTCCACTCCTGTTCTATGCTTTCAGCAGGCTTCCTGTAGAAAGCTCTGTAATGGATAGTCTCTCCACTTATATAGTAGCCCCTGTCGGTAAGCAATAGCAGTCCCTCCTGCCGGACCTGTGCCCCGGCCAGGAGTCCAAGTCCAAGCAATACTGCAGTACAAAGGATTTTGTTTTTCATATTTTTCAATCTCCCCCTAATGACTTTCATAGTTGCCCAGTTTGACATTCCAGGAAATGGTAAAAATCGGAACTCCGATCACTGAGAATGAGTAGCCCTTGATAAAATATTCCTCTGGCACAAAATAGATACTCTGCGGATTGTTCCTTCCCAGCACATTGTAGACATTGAAGCTCCAGGTGGAGTGCATAAACTTATCGGCTTTCAGGTTCCCTTCAATATTCAGGGAGAGGTCGATTCTGAAATAGTCCGGAATCCTGAACTGGTTCCTGGCATAGTAATCTATGTAGGCAATGTTATTGATATAGTAAAGCGATGTGGGATAGGTAACCGGGCGACCCGACATATAGACCAGGTTTGAACCCACTGAAAATCTGCGATTAATACTATAGTTGGCAACCACGTTCAACACATGGGGCCTGTCGAAATTAGAAGGATAAGGATCCCCGTTGTTGATGGATTCAAAATCTTCATCTCCCTGAACCAGCATCTCCGACCTGGAGTAGGTATAGCTGATCCAGCCATCCAGCCTTCCCGAGGTTTTCTGTAACATGAACTCGGCGCCATATGCATTTTGCAGTCCCTGCAGAACCACCGTCTCGGTTAATGGGGAAGTGATAAAATCCGCCCCATCCTTATACTCAACAATATCAGTGGAGTATTTGTAATAGAGCTCCACCGAAGAGGAGAGCCCCAGTTTTGGAAAAATATGGTACACTCCTCCTGTAACCTGATAACTGGTCTGGGGATCGATGTGGTAGTCTGCCAGTTTCCACTGGTCGGTTGGAGATATGGTTACCGTATTGCTCAACATAAAGAGGTACTGCCTCATCTGGTTAAAGGAAAGCTTAAAAGAGGTATTGGGCCCAGCCTTCATATTCACTGCCGTTCTGAATTCAGGTCCCGAATGAAAACTAACCGATTCAAAATCATCGAATATCAGTGAATCCACAATCGTATTTTCCGATTTTGGCTGCCCCTCCTCGTACAACATGACCGTCTGGGGGCCGAGGTAGGAATAAAGGCTGTATCTAACTCCTGCATAGAGAGTGAGCCAGTCGTTTATCGAAAAATTGTCGCTCACAAAAATGCCTCCCTCCAGGGCCTGTTCAAAACCCAGGTCCTCCTCATTCCGGATCGAGGCATCCCCGTAGGGTTCCACTACCCCGCGATTAAGCCTGTAATAAATCAGGCTGGCACCAAAATCAATCCTGTGCTTCAAAGAGGGAATCCACTCAAACTCGCTCAGCAGTTCATTGTGATTCAGCATGTACTCGTGGGTATAGGCCCTGGATATTTCACTCTGATCGGTGTTGGCAAAATTGTAGAAGGATGTGGTCCCGGTCAATTTGGAAGTAAGCGCGGGAGAGATATGTCTTTCCCAACTGGCAGAGCCACCCCGGTTGGAATACTCATAGTCGCTCAGGGTACTGTACCTGAATCTATCAAAGCTCTGGTAATAGAAGAGATTAAATGTGTTCTTTTCACTTGGCTGGAAGTTCAGCTGTCCGGCAAAATCATAGAAATAAGCATCACTGTCACGAATCAGGGGGTCCTCCATCCTGTTCAGGATCCAGTCCGAATAGGAAGAGCGCCCGCTGATCAGGTAGGAAGAGTGATCCTTGCGAAGGGGACCTTCCACAGTTGCATGAGCTGAAACCGGACTGATCCCCGCGTGTGCTGTAAAAGACTTATTATTCCCTTTGCGTGTACCAATGTTAAAGACCGACGAAAGCCTCCCTCCATAGTTTACCGGAACACTTCCCTTGTAAATGGAGAAGTCCCTGATCATATCAGAGTTAAATGCTGAGAAGAAGCCAAACAGGTGGGAGGTATTGTATACCGGCAGGCGGTTGATGTAAAAAATATTCTGATCCACGTTTCCGCCCCGAACATTCACTCCGACCGAAGCTTCACCTGCACTGGTGATTCCAGGAAGTAGTTTGGAGATTTTGATCACATCCCGTTCTCCCATGAAGACAGGCACCTGTTTCAAAGAGTTCATGCTAAAACGTTCCACCCCGATGTCGGTGGTATTAATTTCCCGGTACTGTTCCCCCATAATCTGCACCTCATCCAGGGCGATGACTGCGGGCTGCATCTCCACCCGGAAATCCCCGTCCGAATGAACAACCATGGTTACATCCACGCTCTCCATCCCGATAAAACTGAATCGCATGGCATGGCTCCCTGGCTTTATGGCCATGGTTACATTCCCGTTCTGGTCCGAAGCAGCCCCTTTCCCTGTGCCCAGATCCACCATGGTGGCGCCCATAACCGGCTCACCATTGGCCAGGTTAAGCAGTTTTCCCCTTATCCTGGCCACCCCCCGGGCAACAGTAACACCCCGCTCTCCCACCTCAATGGTCCGAACCATCTGTTCGGGCCGGGTTCCCGTCAGATACAGATCATCTTTAACTCCCATATAGGCCTCACTCTCGGCTATTTCACTATAGCTGCCCGTGGAAGAAGAGCTTATGGGCAGACGCATGCTGAGCGGCTTTTCAGGCAGGATAATATAACGGTCCGTTCCAAGCCTGTTGTAGTGGAGTCCGGTTCCCTTTAATACCTCATAAATGGCATTATCAACATCCACTGAATCGGCCTGGTAAGAGAAACTCCGTTCTTCAAACCATGCGTCATTGTAGTAAATCAGCAAATCGGTCTGCGTCTCAATCTGTTCAACAAATCGGTCAAATCCCTCCCCGGAAAGCCGGATATCCACACGCTCCCCTCCTGCCTGGGCCATAAGGGTCACTGACAGAAAGAGGGATGGAATCAATAAAAGATTACGAATCTTCATTGGAAAGGGAATTACAGTAATGGACCAGGTGGCGCATCTGTGAATCAGGAGCTTTGTTCACCTTCACCCTGGATTGTTTCATAAATTGTTTCACCGTCTTCTGAAGTTCAGGATTAAATGCCTTCAAAAAGGTCCTGTTGTTCCGGTAGGCATAATAGGTCCCCCCGATCACCAAATATGAGTCCTTAGTTGCATCGGTAAAGTAATAACTCTGCACTCCTGATGTGAGATTGAGCAACTGATCCTTGCTCCATTTGTAAACACACTTAATGGTGCCATTTGTGACCAGCTGATAAAAACCCGTTTCGCCCTCCGGACCCTGCATCCTGATGAAATTCTTTTCACCAAATGCAAAGGCCTCCACCCATTCGTTCCTCAGGACCAGGCTGGAGTTGGCCCCGTAGATGTCCATAAAATCCAGGATCAGTTTCTGGTTGAAAATATCATACCTGAGCAGCTGACCGGCAAACTCCTTTTCACGGATTTTGATCACCGAGCTGTGGGGATCATCAAAGAAAAAGGGGGTTCCCTCTGATTGCCTGTAGGGATAATAGTACTTTTCTCCGTTCACCAGGTCGGCATCATTTCCATACTTCCTTTCGCACTCGGCCAGGTAGTCGGTGATGGATTCTTGCTGGGCGTAAAGTCCGGATAGCCCCAGGAGGGCTGTCAGCACTGTAATTGTTAAGGGTCTTCTCATGCGCATCGATCGACCAAATTACTTAAAAAAATCGTTTCCTCTACCAGAAATCAGGCAAGATATCGGTACTATTCTTATATTCCCTGCAATCCACGCATGCTTTATCCGCCAGCATAAAGGGGAGCTCAAACATCAGTCTGGGCCTGACTATATACATGGGCGGAGGATCCCTGGGATAATACCCCCCTGGCCTAAAATACCCTACTGTTATATACTCCTCTCCAGGCATTGGCATCACATAACAATGGTCTTTATAGGGACTTAGATCCAGTCCTTCGGGTTTAACCGCAAATGCACGTTTTTCTACTACGCCCGCCATGGAAAAAAATCCCAATACGACCTCAGTTTCATCATTCACATTCTGGATATTGGACTTTTGTAAAGCAGGTTGACGGTCAAAGAGTGAGCCCTGTTCCTGGGAGGTCTTCTTCAATTCATTCCAGTAATGAAAAGCCTCCTGTCCCAGCGAATACTGATTAACGAGAAGACTGTATTTGTGGTTCAATTTCTGTTCCCGCTGATCGTTGGGTACAAAGCCGAAGGGCTTCCTGACATATTTCCCCAAATCAAGGCTTCCAAGCGACATGCTGTGGACCGTTAAGAGCTCGTTGGTGATGTAACAGATAGGATAGATGCTGGAATCAGGCATCACCTTCACCCAGTGGTCCAGATCCAGAATAAAGTAATCCAAATCGTCCCGGTTATGAAATTCATAGGTTTCGGTAAGTTCCCAGCGAATATTTTCATAGGCCTCGTCATCGTAGTTAAAATCGCAGTAGAAGCGGATCCCGCTTACAGAATCACTTTCAGAAGGGAAACTGTTGGTCTCCACTTCGTAGTAAAGAGAGTCAATGGCCGGTACGGGCCTGAGCTTATCAAAAGCCGATTCATACTCCTTACCCTCGGCGGTGACCACATGAAGCATATAAGCACCTCCGGTCTGTAGGAAAGACTTATCCAGGTCTGCCCGGTAGTATCCGGGATCGGATTCTGCAAAGATCCTGAACTCCCCATCTTCGCGAATCACTTCTACCAGACTTCCTGAAACTGGATCGAAGAAAGAATAAGTCAATCCAACTGACTTTGAGATTTCAATGAACTGTTCACCTGCCCTGTTGGTCAGGTGCGCATTAATCACCAGGGTCCCCGTCCTCATATCATCCTCATCAGGATAATAGCGTTCCACGCATGCTTTGAACGGGCTTGTCAGTACTGATAAAGCCAACAAAATTAATGCTCGATGCATCACCAATAACGATACATGGTTCCAGCAATGTAAAAT
>JAYEOJ010000020.1:0-3280 GCA_034722835.1 Bacteroidota bacterium
GGGAGTACTATTTTAAGGCGAAGAAATTGAGAGCCAGGCACTATGAGTTGCCCGGGCACCCTGAATCGCCCAGGGTATTTATCAGTGAGCTGATCCTGGATCAGTTTTCAGTCAAGCTGCAAAATACCATTCGGGAACAACTGGATGCAGTATCACCTGATTTACTGGTTTCACCCGATCTGATATTCCAGGGGAGCATTTTTCCTTCCATCAGCCATGAGGCTTATATGCAGCTAAGGGAGGAATCGGAATATGCTGCATGGATGTATGCCTTTGGATACAGGGCCAACCACTTTACAGTAAGCATTAATTACCTGAAGAAATTCAAGGGGATTTCAGAAGTGAATTCCTTTCTTAAAGATCATGGTTTTCAGCTAAATAGCTCCGGTGGAGAGATCAAAGGAACTCCGGAACAATTGCTTGAACAGTCCAGCACCCTGGCCGACCAGGTGGAGGTCAAGTTCAGTGATGGTACGCATATTATCCCCGGGTGCTACTATGAATTTGCCAGGAGATATTACGATGCCTCCGGGAACCTTTTCAGCGCGTTTATTGCCGGATCGGCCGATAAGATATTTGAAAGCACCAATTACCGGAGTAGCTAGTTAATTTTCCTTTTAGGCTATGAAGAATCTGCTATATTTGTTGGATTATAAAAAAATCCATTCAAATAGAGCCCTCAAAACTTGATCACCTGCAGGCCCGGATCGATGGTGAGCTTTTCACCGATCGTCTGAGACTGCTTATGTATGCCACGGATGCTTCTGATTATAAGGAACTTCCGCAAGCAGTGGTCTACCCGAAACATGAAGCAGATATTCGGGAACTGGTCCGGTTTGCCAGTGAAAAAGGGATCACCCTCATTCCCAGGACAGCCGGGACTTCCCTGGCCGGACAGGTAGTGGGCAATGGGGTGGTGGTAGATATGTCCAGGCATATGACCAGGATCCTGGAAATCAACGAAGAGGAGCGATGGGTAAAGGTTGAACCGGGAGTCATTCTGGATGAGCTGAATATTACACTTGCCTCCACCGGCCTCTTTTTCAGTCCTGAAACCTCCACGTCCAATCGCAGCATGATCGGGGGGATGATCGGCAACAACAGTTGTGGTTTGCGCTCCCTGATACATGGAACCACCCGTGACCACACCTTGTCTGTAAGGGCCGTTCTGAGTGATGCTTCCGTGACAGAATTTGGCCCCCTGAATACTGAGGAATTCAGTAAAATGCTTGATAAAGAGGGATTTGAGGGAGATATCTATCGCGGTCTTAACGCCGTGCTCAACGATCCGGACAACCAGGACGAAATTGTATCTGGCTTCCCCGATCCCAGGGTGGTAAGACGTAATACCGGTTATGCCCTGGATGAGCTGCTGGAGACTCCCCCGTATCGGGGAAAGAAGGCCAGGTATTCCGATTTTAACCTGTGTAAGCTACTTGCCGGATCGGAAGGAACACTTCTTTTTATTACCGAAGCAAAATTAAATCTGGTCCCCCAGCCCCCTCTTTATAAAGCACTGGTACCCATCCACTTTGATTCAGTTATGGATGCCATTAGAGGGAACCTTTTCGCTCTTAAACATTCACCCTCAGCCGTAGAGCTGATGGATAAAACCATCCTTGATTGTACCAAAGAGAACCTGACCCAGCGAAAGAACCGATTCTTCCTTTCGGGCGATCCCGGTGCCATATTAATTGTGGAGCTTGTGGATGAGGATGAGTCGGTATTGCAACAGCGTATTGCAAGCATGGAAAAGGAGATGAGGGCGGCCGGAATGGGAACCCATTTCCCGGTACTGAAAGGCAGTGATATTGGAAAGGTCTGGTCGCTTCGTAAAGCTGGTCTTGGGGTTCTTTCTAACATCCCTGGAGAGGGAAGGCCGGTATCGGTTATTGAAGATACCAGTGTGAACGTGGAGGTCCTGGAAGATTACATCACGGAATTTAATCAACTGCTTGAAAGATATGACCTTAACTGTGTTTATCATGCGCATATATCAGTAGGAGAACTTCATCTGCGTCCCATTCTGAATCTCAAAGATGCAGGGGATATTCAACTGTTCCATGACATTGCCCTTGAGACGGCCAAACTGGTGAAAAAGTACAGGGGCTCACTAAGTGGTGAGCATGGGGATGGCCGATTGCGCGGGGAGTTTATTCCATTGATGGTGGGGGAACGGAATTATGAACTGATCAAAAGAGTGAAGCAACTTTTCGATCCGGATGGGGTATTTAACAAAGGAAAGATCACGGACACCCCTCCCATGAATTCCTCCCTGCGTTACGAGGCAGGTCAACAGAGTCCCCAATTCGATACATATTTCGATTATCCCCGGGAGGGTGGGCTGATGCAACTTATTGAAAAGTGCAATGGTTCAGGCGATTGCAGAAAGACCGAGCTGACCGGTGGAACCATGTGTCCCAGTTACATGGCCACCAGAGATGAGATGGCCACCACCCGTGCAAGGGCCAATGTTTTGCGCGAATTGCTCTCCAGAAGCGATTTGAAAAAGCCTTTTGACCAACCCGGTATTTATAAGATTCTGGACCTTTGCCTTTCCTGCAAAGCATGCAAATCTGAATGCCCATCCAGTGTCGACATGGCCAAGATCAAGGCCGAGTTCATGCAGCACTGGTACAAGCATCACTTGATTCCCTTTCGGACTTTATTGATAGCGAATATCTCCCGCATTAACAGCATGGGGATGATAATTCCTTCAGTATTCAACTGGTTTGCAACAAGTAAGCTTACTTCCTCCTTACTCAAGTGGATGCTTGGTTTTGCCACCCGGAGGAGTATTCCAATCCTGGGGAAAATGAGCCTTCGAAGCTGGGCAGGAAGGCATTTGGAGAACCTGAATGCTGCTTTGCCTGATGAAGCGCCGGAAGTTGTTCTCTATGTGGATGAGTTTAGCAATTACAATGACACCAACCTGGGCATACTGAGCATCAGGCTTCTCAATAAACTGGGTATCAGAGTGATTATTGTCAATCACCCGGTAAGTGGCAGGACCTATATTTCCAAGGGCCTTCTGAAGAAAGCCCGGCAAATTGCCAGGAAAAATGTGGAGCTCTTAAGTGAACTTGTTGGTCCGGACCGGCCCCTGGTGGGCATTGAGCCATCGGCCATCCTGGGATTCAGGGATGAATTCCCCGAACTGGTTGGGAACGAGATGCTTGAACGGGCAAAAGCACTTGCTGAACATTGCTTTACTCTGGAAGAATATCTGGACAGGGCCTTTGAGGAACAGGTTTTTGACAGTTCAGTTTTTACTACTGAG